>NZ_JBFBAD010000120.1:0-30159 GCF_040682075.1 Actinoplanes sp. NPDC051411
CATGTGGCTCTGCGGTCCGATGGACCGGATCGGCTGACCGGCCTTCAACGCCGCGAAGACCCGGATCGCCACCGGCGTGCCGAACAGCGAGATGATGAAGGCGACCGCGGCCGCAACGATGACTGCCCTCACCGGGAATCCTCCTCGGGACGCAGCGCGTCGACCACGTCCCATGTGCGGTAACGCGAACCCTTGACCAGCACGACGTCGTCGGCGCGCAGGTCGGACCGGACGATCTCGATGGCGGCGGCCTGGTCGGCGGCGAAGAATGCCTGGCCGGCCCAGCCCTGGAACCCGGTGGCGCCGTCGAGCACCGGCCGGGCGTTCTCGGCGACCACGACCAGGCGGTCGACGCCCAGTTCGGCGGCGAGCCGGCCCATCTCCTCGTGGCTGGAACGCTCGAACTCGCCCAGCTCGGCCATGTAGCCCAGCACCGCGGTCGTGCGCCGCCCGCTCGCCATCGAGGCCAGCGCGCGCAGGGCGGCGGCCATCGAGGACGGGTTGGCGTTGTACGAGTCGTCGATCACCGTCACCCCGTCGGGACGCGTGAACACGTCCATGCGGCGGACCGAGGTGATGCCGACCTCGCCGAGCGCGCTCACCACGTCGTCGAACTCCATGCCCAGCGAGAGCGCCACCGCGGCGGCCGACAGCGTGTTGCCGACCTGGTGGCGTCCGGCCACGCGGAGCCGGACGTGCCCGCGGCGGCCGGCCGCGGTGAGCACATAGGACGCGCGGCCCTGATCGTCGAGGGTGACCTGCTCGGCCCGGATGTCGGCGGATTCGCTCTCGCCGACCAGCAGCACCCGGGCCCTGGTGCGCGGGGCCATCCCGGCGACCCGCGGGTCGTCGGCGTTGAGCACCGCCACACCGTCGGCCGACAGCGCCTCGACCAGCTCACCCTTGGCCAGCGCGGTGCCCTCGAGGGAGACGAACGTGGCGATGTGGGACCGGCCGACGTTGAGGACCACGCCGACGTCGGGCCGGGCGATCTCGGTCAGGTAGCGGATGTGGCCGACGCCCCGGGCGCCCATCTCGAGCACCAGGAACCGGGTCTCCGCGGTCGCCTGCAGCACCGTGTAGGGGAAGCCGAGCTCGTTGTTGAGCGACCCGGCCGGCGCGATCGCCGGCCCGAGCCGCGACAGCAGCTGGCCCAGGTAGTCCTTGGTCGTGGTCTTGCCGGACGAGCCGGTCAGCCCGACCACGGTCAGCTCGCCGAGCCGCTCGACGACCACGTGCGCCAGCTCGGCCAGCGCCTTGAGCAGGTCCTCGACGACCACGCCGGGCTCGCCGGTGTCACGGGTGCTGAGCACCGCCGCCGCACCGGCCTTCATCGCGGTCGCCGCGTAGTCGTGCCCGTCGGCCTTCTCGCCCTCGAACGCGGCGAACAGGCCGCCCGGGACGATCCGGCGCGAGTCGTATTCCACCGGGCCGGTCACGGTCACGGGCGCCGGGGCGTTGACGAGACGCCCCCCGGTGGCCGCGGCGATCTCGTCGAGCGTCATCGGGATCAAGAGTGGCCCCCCAGCGCGGCCGCCAACTCGATCCGGTCGTCGAACGGCAGCATCTCGCCGTTAACCTCCTGGCCTCGCTCGTGTCCCTTGCCCAGCAACGCGATGACGTCGCCGGAACCGGCCCGGCGCACCGCCTCGCCGATCGCCTCCCGCCGGTCCGCGACCTCGATGATCTCGGCCGGCGCGCCCGCCTCCTCGGCGCCCGCGCGCAACGCCGCCCGGATCTGCGCCGGGTCCTCGGTGCGCGGGTTGTCGTCGGTGACGATCACCAGGTCGGCCCCGTGCGCCGCGGCCGCGCCCATCAGCGGCCGCTTGCCCGTGTCGCGGTCGCCGCCCGCGCCGATCACCGCCAGCACCTTGCCGCCGCGGCCGGCCGCCAGCTCGCGCAGGGCGAGCAGCGCGGCGACGATCGCGTCGGGCTTGTGCGCGTAGTCGACCACGCCGAGGATCTCGCCCGGCGCGTCCACCTGCTCGAGCCGGCCCGGAACCCCCTTGCAGGCGGCGATGCCGCGGGCCGCGGTCGCCGCGTCGACGCCGGCCGCGACCAGCGCGGCCAGGGCGAGCAGCGCGTTGGCCACGTTGTGCCGGCCGGGCAGCGCCACCCCGGCCTCGACCCGGCACCCGCCGGGACCGTTGGCGACGAACCGCTGCCCGAAGGCGGACGGCCGCACATCCGACGCCCACCACGTCGCCGACCGGTCGCCGGCCGCCGAATAGGTGATCGTGGCGGGCTTGTGCAGCACCTTGAGCGCCGGGTCGTCGTGGTTGAGCACCTCGAACCGGCACCGGCCGTCGAACAGCCGGGCCTTGGCCGCGAAGTAGTCGTCGACGTCGCGGTGGAAGTCGAGGTGGTCGAGGCCGAAGTTGGTGTAGCCGCCGACCTCGAACCGGATGCCGTTGACCCGGCCGACCGCGAGCGCGTGGCTGGAGACCTCCATGACCACCGAGGTCACGTCCTGCTCGACCGCGGCGGCCAGGACGCCCTGCAGGTCGGGCGCCTCGGGGGTGGTGCGCACGCTGTCGACCACCAGGTCGCCGAGGCGGGTCTCGACCGTGCCGATCAGCCCGGTGGCCTGGCCGTCCGCGCGCAGGCCGGACTCGATCAGGTAGGCGGTCGACGTCTTGCCGGCGGTGCCGGTGATGCCGATCATCCGGAGCTTGGCCGACGGGTCGCCGTAGATCGCCGCGGCGGCCGCGCCGAGCACCGCGCGGGGGTCGTCGGTCACCAGGACCGGCAGCCCGGAGGCCCGCGCCGCGGGAAAGCCGGACGGGTCGGTCAGAACGGCCACCGCGCCGGCTTCCCGCGCGGCCGGGATGAACTCGGCGCCGTGCCGGTTGGCGCCGGGAAGTGCGGCGTAAAGATCACCGGGACGAACCGACTGGCTGCTGTTGGTAATGCCGCTGACCTGCGCGTCGGCACCGGTGAGCGCGGCCGGCAACAGCTCCGCTAACGCGGTCAGCCGGTGCGGCGCGACAGTCTGGGGGCGGGGAATGCCGGGCACGGCGTCAGACCCTACCCCGTGCCCGGCAGTCCGCGTAAAACGCCATCCAGCCACAACCAGAAACCTGCAAAGAGGGGTCCCTCACGGATGGATCTTGAATTTCGGCGGCTTGGTGGTCGACGGCGGCACCTGGTAGTGCCACAGGGCGTACGACATCATCTTGCTGAACGCCGGCGCGGCCACGTCGCCGCCCGTGCCGTGGGGCACGTCCGCCGAGACCGCGATGACGAACCGCGGGTTCTCGGCCGGTGCCATGCCGATGAACGAGCCGTAGTTGTAGCTGGTGTACTTGCCGTCGATCAGCCGCTTGCCCGTACCCGTCTTGCCGGCCACCCGATAGCCCGGCACCGATGCCTGGGTGCCGGTGGCGCCGGTGTTGTCGACCACCGCCTCCATCATGGTGCGCAGCTCGGCGGCGACGTTCGGGCTGAGCACCGGGTGACTCTCCGGTGCCGGCGCGGCCGACGCCCGGCCGTCCTTGCCCGAGATCATCTCCTTGACCAGGTGCGGCTGGATGTAGGTGCCGTCGTTGGCGATCGTCGCGTACGCCGCCGCCATCTGCACCAGCGTCGCGTCGACACTCATGCCGATCGGCACCGAACCGGACGCCGACGGGCTCCACTCCGACGGGGCCAGCAGCCGCCCCGGCGCCTCGCCCAGCGTGCCCTCGCCGGACGCCCGGCCGAGACCGAACTTCTGCTGGTACGCGTACAGCCGGTCCTTGCCCAGCTTGTCGGCGATCAGGATCGTGCCGACGTTCGACGAGTACGCCAGGATGCCCGGGATCGTCATCTTGGTGCCCTTGGGCTGCACGTGACTGTCCTTGAAGAAGTACCCGCCCCGCTCCAGCGCCGGCCCCACCACCTGGTACGAGTCCGGCGTGATCAGGCCCTCCTGCAGCGCCGCGCCGATCGTGATCGCCTTATGGACCGAGCCCGGGTCGGCGATGACGCTGCTCGGCACGTCGTCCCGCGACGACGGCGGATAGTCCTCCGGGTTGGCCGCGTCGTAACTCGGATAGCTCGCCTGGGCCAGCACCTCACCGGTGTGCACGTCGATGACCACGGCGCCGCCGATCGTGGCGTGCACCTTGTCCATCTGGTCCTTGAGGATGCGCTGCACCTCGAACTGCACGTCGGAGTCGATGGTCAGCTCGACCGAACTGCCCGGCTGCGGCTCGGTGTAACGCTGATAGCCGCCCGGGATCGGCTTGTCCAGATCACCCTTGCCGATCTCGTAGACCCGCTCGCCGTCGGTGCCGTGCAGCAGGGAGTCGTACTTGGCCTCCATGCCCTCCAGACCCGAGTTGTCGGCGCCGGTGAAACCGATCAGGTTGGCCGCCAGGTCGGCGCCCGGCACGTCCCGGCGCTCGTCCCGGTCGACCACGATGCCGCCGAGCCCCATCGCCTCGATCCGGTCACCCACGCTCACGTCGACACCCTGGGCCAGGAACTCGAACCGCGACTGCCCACCGCCCGGCCGCTTGTGCGGCGTCATCAACGGCATCAGCTTGGAGACCGGCACGCCGATCAGCGGCGACAGCTTCGCCGCGGTCAACGCCGGATCCTTCACCAGCGCCGGGTCGGCCGCGATATAACGGGCCTCGACGCTGTGCGCGAGCACGTTGCCGTTACGGTCGAGGATGCTGCCGCGCGGCGCGGGCAGCACGACGGTCGTGGTCCGCTTCTCCCGCAGGTCGATCAGCCGGGCCTTGTCGGCCGGCGACGACGCCACCTGCAACACGACCAGCCGCACGCCGATCATGACGAACAACGACAGGGCCAACACCGTGCCGACCCTCAACCGCCGCCCGCTGTTGGCAAGCTTCGGCGGTTCCGCCGGCCCGGCGGCATTTCTCGTACGCGGCGGCGCCGTCGCCAACCGCAACCGCGCCGAACCCGCCCTTTCCGAACGACCCGCCCGCTCGGCCGGCCCGACGCGTCCCCGGCCACGGGCCGGACCGCGCCTCCCGGACGGCCCCGGCCCCCAGTCATCCCCGTAGTCCCCGTCCCCCCGCACCCCCTGCCGCGGCGCCGCAGAGCCGTCACCCCGCCCCCGGCGCGGCTTGAGCCGCGACACGCCACGCGCGCCCGGCTTGAGCCGCGACACTTCGGCGTCCTCGACCTCGCCCCGGCGCGCGCCTTTCCGCGGCGCCTCATCGCCGACGTCACCGCGCCGCGAACCCCTACGCGGCACCTCATCGCCGACGTCACCGCGCCGCACACCCTTCCGCGGCACCTCATCGCCGACGTCACCGCGCCGCACACCCTTCCGCGGCACCTCGTCGTCGGGGTCACTGCGGCGCACGCCGGTTCGCGGCGTGCGGCGGCTTTCGTCGCGCTGTTGGCGGCCCGGTGGCGCCTCGTGGTCGTCCTCGTCGTCCGGGACGGGCTCGGCGGACCGCCCCCGCCCGCCCGGCTGCCCGCCGTCGAGCACCTGAAGAGCGGGCCGGAACGGGTCGGCCGTGCGACCGGCCCGCGGCGACCGGGTGCGCTGGTCGCGCTCGGCCATGGTGCGCCCGCGCGGCGTGTAGGCCCGCGCGTCGCCGATCCCCCCGAACCCCCGGCTGCTGTTCTCCCGCGACTCCTTACCGCCGTCGGCGGAAAGGTCACGAGACGCGCCGCGCCGGGGCTCAGCGCCCCGGCGCGGTGTTTCGTCCCCCCGAGCCATGTCGGCCTACTGCCCGGTGCCGTTCGCGGACTGCCCGTTGGCACCCTGGCCGTTCGTCCCAGCGCCGTTCGCGGCCGTCCCGTTCGCAGCCTGACCGTTCGCGACCTGACCGTTCGACGCAACGCCGTTCGCGGTCTGGCCGTTCGTGGCCGTCCCGTTGGTGGTCTGGCCGTTCGACCCGGTGCCGTTCGACCCGGTGCCGTTCGACCCGATGCCGTTCGACCCGGTGCCGTTCGTGGTCGTCCCGCTGCCGTCGGTAACCGCGCCACCCGTGGTCGTTCCGCCGGTCGCGCCGACGCCGTTCGGGCCGAGGCCGGCCGCCGAGCCGTCGGGCACGATGTTGGCCGCGCCCTTGTCGTCGGTCGCCGAACCCTGCGCGGTCACCGACGTCTTGCCGTCGGCCGGCTTGAGCATGCCGATGACCCGGCCGTCGGGCAGCCGGATCAGCGCCGGCGTCGCCTTGACCAGCCCGAGCCGCCGGGCGGCCGCGTCGAGGCTGCCCGGGCTCGACACGATCGCCAGCTGGTTGTCGAGATCCTGTTGCTGGGCGTCGAGCGCCGACGACTGCTTCTGCAGGTCGGCGATCTCGAACGAGTTCTCGTTCGTCTTGGTGTTGATCATCAGGATGCCGAGCACCCCGGCGATCACCACCCCGATCACCCCGGCCACGAACGGCGCCCGCGGCACGCTGATCGGCAGCGGCGGCGCCACCTGCAGCCGCGGCCGGTCCAGGTCGATGACCCGCGCCGGCTCGGCGTCGACCCGCAGCGGCTCCGCCTCGATCCGCAGCGCCTCGGCGTCCACCTGCAGCGCCGCGGTGCCGTCAACCGGCGCGTCGGCGCCGTCGAGCCCGCCCCGCCGCCCGAGCATCTCGGCCCGCCGGCTGCGCAGCACCGACCGCGCCGCGGCCGCCTCGGCCCGCACCGACCGGTCCAGCCGCCCGGCCCGCTCGCCCCGGTTCAGCCGCTCCGCCCGACTGGCCCGGCCGAGCCCGGCCTCCCGGTCACCACGACCCAGCCCGGCCTCCCGCTCACCACGACCCAGCCGGGACTCCCGCTCACCACGACCCAGACCGGACTCCCGCTCGGCCCGCTCCAGCCTCTCGGACGCGGCGAGCCGCTCAGCCCGTGCCGTGCGGCTCGCGCGGTCGAGCCCGCTCTCCCGCTCCAGCCTTTCCGAAGCGCCCCGCCGCTCGGCGCGAGCACGATCGGTCCCGGCCTCCCGGCCGGACCCCGCCCCACGCTCGGCCCGGGCGGACCGGCCGGCCCGGTCGAGCCCGGACCCCGTCTCACGCTCGGCCCGCTCCAGCTTCTCCGACCGGCCCAGCCGCTCGGCACGCACGCCGCGGCTCGCGCGGTCGAGCCCGGCCCCGCGGCCCGGCTCGTCCCGCTTGGACCGGCCGCCGTCGCGCTCGCTCCGGGTCCCCCGGCCCAGACCAGCCTCCCGGTAGAGCCGGCTCTCCCCCTGCTCGCGGCCACGCCCGGTCCCCCGACCGGCCGACTCCGCACGACTGGCGCGATCGGCCCCCCGGCCGGTCGCCTCCCCACGGCTCGCGCGATCGGCCCCCCGGCCGGTCGCCTCGCCACGATCCGCACGATCGGCCCCCCGGCCGGTCGTGTCGGCGGCGCGGCCTGGTGACTGCGCGGTCGGCCGGCGGCGCTCGGCGGCCGTGGAACGGCCCTCGGCGCGGTCCGCGCGTACGGAATCAGCGCCAGCCGTCTCCTGCTCGCGCCGCGTCCCTGAACGTCGCGTGTCGCCCTGGCCGGCGTCGCCGGCGCGAGGCGCCGCGGACCGGCCCCCCGACCGCGGCGCGTAGGTGCGCTCGCTCATGCTTCCCCCTCCCCCTCCTGATGCTGGCGTGGGCGGCGTGGCCGCCCGCGTCCCCCCTGCGGTGCGGACAACCGGGGCCGTTCGCGGTCGGCGCCGGTTGCCTGCTCGTCTATTCGCTCGGCCGCGCGCAGCTTCACGGAAGCCGCCCGCGGGTTCTCCGCGACCTCGTCGTCGCTGGGCGGCTCCGACCCTCGGGTCAGCAGCCGCAGTGTCGGACCGGTTCCGGGCAGTTCGACCGGCAGGTCGACCGGCCCGGTGCTGCGCGCTCTCGCGGTGAGCTCGCGCTTGACGATCCGGTCCTCCAAAGATTGGTAGCTCATCACCACAAGGCGCCCTTTCGGCGCCAACGCGTCCAAAGCGGCCGGCAGGGCCGATTCCAGCGCGGCGAGCTCGCCATTTACCTCGATGCGTAGCGCTTGAAACGTTCTTTTGGCGGGATTCCCGCCCGTTCGTCGAGCCGCTGCCGGGATGGCCGCTTTGACCAGGTCAGCGAGCTTTGACGTGGAAGTGATCCGCGCCATCTCCCGCTCCCGCACGATCGCCGAGACGACCCGCGGGGCGAACTTCTCCTCGCCGTAGTGCCGGAGGATGCGCACCAGGTCGCCCGGCGCGTACGAGTTGACGACCTCCTCGGCGGTGACGCCGCGGCTCTGGTCCATCCGCATGTCGAGCGGCGCGTCCTGTGCGTACGCGAAGCCGCGGTCGGCCTCGTCGAGCTGCAGCGACGAGACGCCCAGGTCGAACAGCCCGCTGTGAAATCGAGCGAGCCCGAGCGAGGAAAGAACCTCGGGCAGTTCGTCGTAGACCGCGTGCACGAGGTGGACCCGGTCGCCGAAGCGGGCCAGGCGCCGCCGGGAATGCGTGAGCGCCTCGGTGTCGCGGTCGAGACCGATCAGCGTGACGTCCGGGTGGCGTTCGAGGACCGCCTCGGCGTGCCCGCCCAGACCCAGCGTGAAGTCGACGTGCACGGCCTCCGGCAGGTCGAGCGCGGGGGCGAGCAGCTCGAGGCAGCGCTCGAGCAGCACTGGCACGTGCGTGCCGCGAAGCTCCCCCATCTCGACCCCCATCGCCCCTACCGGTCGTTACAGACACCGCACGGCCCGAACGTCGTCCGTACCGCCAGATCCCCATCCGCTCGTGCCCGGTTGCCAGCGGGCGCGCCCTTAAGACACGCGCCTGGCGCCGGGGAAGAGGCGCCAGGAGCGGGAGCGGCTGGAGATCTCGCAGTACGGCGGCAGTGACGTCCGGACCGTTGTTGTGGTGCACGGCTCCGACCGAATGCCACGCCTTACAGTCCGCCGGGCAGCACCCCCTCCTCGATGTCGGCGAACTCGTCCTCGCTCGCCGAGAGGTACTCATCCCAGGACTGCTTGTCCCAGATCTCCACCCGGGTGCTCGCCCCGATCACCACGAGTTCGCGATCCAGCGCCGCGTATTCGCGGAGGTGCGCCGGGATCGTCACCCGCCCCTGTTTGTCGGGGACCTCGTCGTGAGCACTGGCGAAGAACACCCGGCTGTAGGCCCGGGCGGCCTTGTTGGTGACCGGAGCCTCGCGGAGCTGGCCCGCGATGCGCTGGAACTCCGGCATCGGGAACACGTAAAGACAGCGTTCCTGCCCCTTGGTGATCACGACACCTCCCGCCAGTTCGTCGCGGAACTTGGCCGGAAGGATCAGCCGCCCCTTGTCGTCGAGGCGCGGAGTGTGTGTGCCGAGAAACATCGGCCCAACCCCCCTGCCCCCGGCGGCTCGCGGTGCCGCCTGTCAACTCGGGCCGGCAGGCCCCCTGACCCAGCTCCCTGGTTGCTTCTGGCTCCCTGTCGGCCAGATCGCACTCAGCCCTGCCACTGCGCTCCACTCTACTCCACTTCCCTCCACCCGCAACCCGAATGGACGCTCTCGCGAACCGGATTCGCAGATGAAATCCCAGTTCAAAGCGGGTGACCGCGGAGTGGAGCGGTCCACCATGATCAACGACGTCCGGTTCCCGACATCCTCCGACCGCTCACCGGAAAATGGTGTGAAACACACCCAAAACTCCGGCAAGCAAATCGTGTCAAGGCCCGTCCGGGAGGAAAGTGGAGGACGCGCGGGCCGGTTTCCGCGAAGGAAGTTCTTAGGTGCAGGTCGGTTGCGACGATCTGCTCGGTGAACCGCGGTCCACGGGGGCGGACCGGGTCGAGGGCGCGGGGGGCGTTCGGGATGAAAGCGTTCGGTCGGTGGATGGTTCTGGTCGGTACGGTCGCGGGCAGCGGAGTGATGGGATGGGGGGCGCCGGCCACGGCGGCCCCGATGGCCGGGCTTGCCGCCTCGGCGGCGGCTTCCGGGGGTACGGCGAGTGGGCGCGCAAGCGGTGCGGCGGCCCTCAGGAGTACGGCGAACAGGGACGCCAACAGCACTGTGACCTACGGGCGTGCGGCGAACGGGGCGTTGCCGGGCCTTGTCGCCTACGTGCGCGGCGGGGACATCTATGTGAGCCGCGGCGCCGCCGAGACGCGGCTGACCACGGGCGGCGGCTACGCCCGTCCGCGCTGGTCGCCCGACGGCCGGCAACTGGCCGTACTGCGTAACGGGCAACTCTGGACCATGCGGGCGGACGGCGGCGCCAAACGCCGGCTGACCACCCGCCCGGCCGCCGGGCCCTCCTGGTCGCCGGACAGCAAATGGCTGGCCTTCTCCTCTCTCTCCTGCACCGGCGGCCCGGGCGTCTACCGGATCGCGGCGACCGGGACCGCGGCCACGCCCGAGGTGCTGTTCCCGCGCGACTGCCGCGGCCAGGACCTGCCCGTCGAGCAGCCGGTCGCGCCCAAGCAGAGCGGTTCGCTCACCGACCGGCTCCGGGTCGACGACGCGGTGGCCTGGTCACCGGACGGCAGCCGGGTAGCGTTCCGGGGCGGCGACTGCGACTCGGTCTACGACGCGTGCCTGAGCATCGGCACGGTCACGACCGGCGGCGAGAAGACGGTCGCGGCGTACGGCGGGGGCAGCCTGGAGACCAGCGGATTCGCGGTCGTGCCGAACTGGCGCCCGGACGGCGCCCGGCTCACCTTCACCGCCTATCAGAAAGGTGAGACGACGGCCGACGACCAGCCGGTCCACCAGGTCGAGTACGACCCGGCCACCGGCGCCAAGCGCACGGTCGGCGGAATCATGGACCGCGAGATGGCGTACGTCGACGCGAACCGTGGCGTCCTCACCGGCCAGCACGCCGGCGGCTCGTGGATCGTCGTGCTCGGCCTGGCCGACGGCTCACGCACCCTGCTGCACGCCGGCTCGCAGCCCAGCGTGCAGCCGGTCACCCGCTGAGCCGGCCCGGCTAAGCGGATCACAAAAGCCGGCCGATAAGGGTTCCAGAGGGTGGCCGGACGGTTGCCATCCCGAGCCTTCCTACCCTGGGGAGACACGAGTTGACTGTTTCCGGCCTGGGCACCGCGCACACCCCGTTCCCGACGATCGCGCCGCACTCGACGCCCACGGCGCCGGCGCGCCACGACCGGACGGAACGGCCACGCAGCGGCTTCGACCAGCTCACCGAGGCCGACCGGGCGCTCATCCAGCACGTCACCGGCCAGCGCATCACCGCCGGCTTCGACCCGGCGGCCGGACCGGTCACCGCCTTCGCCGCAACCCTCGCGGCCGAACGCGCGGTCGACCGCCTCTCCCCCGGGCAAGAGGTCACGGCGGTCTACCTGAAGGACCTCGACCGGCGCCTGCAGCGAACCGGCCGCAACCCGATCGGCCCCCACCTCGCCAAGGCGGTCGACTTCCTGCAGGGCAGCGGCCCGAACCACTTCGACGTCTCGGCCTGACCGGCCCGTATCGTTGGGCCCGCCATGAGCGAGCACCCACCGATCCGCACCTTTCACCCCCGCCGCGGCCGCATGAGCACCCGGCATCACGATGCGCATGTGGCGCTCTGGCCCGCGTACGGAATAACCGTCACCGACGGTGACCGCGAGCCGCTCGATCTGCCGGACCTGTTCGGGCGCTCGGCGCCCGTCGTGCTGGAGATCGGCTTCGGGATGGGCGACCTGACCGCGGCGATGGCGGCGGCCGAGCCGGAGCGCGACTTCCTCGGCGTCGAAGTGCACACGCCGGGCATCGGCAACCTGCTGGCCCTGGTCGGCGAGGCCGGCCTGACCAACGTGCGCGTCGCCCACGGCGACGCCATGCAGCTGGTACACCGGCTCGCACCGGGCGCGCTCGACGCCGTGCACGTCTTCTTCCCGGACCCGTGGCCGAAGGCCCGGCACCACAAGCGCCGGCTGATCAGCCCGGGCAACGTCGCCCTCCTGCGGGACCGCCTGCGAGAAGGCGGCCGCCTGCACTGCGCGACCGACTGGCCGGACTACGCCGAGGCGATGCGCGAAACCCTGGAGGCCGACCCGGCCCTGCGGCACGCGGCCAACGGCCGCGACGGCCGCCCGCAGACAAAATTCGAGCGCCGGGGCACGCTGGCGGGCCGCCCGATCACCGACCTTATTTACGTACGCGCGTAAGCCGAGCCCCCCGCATCCGCCGTGGCCCCCCACCGCCCCGGCCCCCAACGCCCCGGACCGCACCACCGCAGCCCGCACCAGCCTGACCCGCCGCCCCCAACCCGGCTCGCACCACGACGGCCCAACCGGACCTCGGCCCAACCCTCCGCCAGCCCGGCCCAGCCCAGCCCAGCCGCCAACCCGGCCCGCACCGTCCCGGTCGGTCCCGCCCAGCCCTGCCCGGTCCAGCCCGACCCGCACCACCCAGCCCGCACCGCCCCGGTCGGCCCCGTCCGGCCCGGTCCAGCCCGACCTGCCCCGCCCCGCACTACCTCGGTCCGCGCAGCCGCACCCCGCCCGGTCCTCTGCCGGGCCGCACTGCGGGCTCGGCCCCACTGGTCCACCTCGGCCACCCTGCCCGGCCCACCCTGCCCGGCCCACCCTGCCCGGCCCACCCAGCCCGGCCCACCCAGCCCGGCCCACCCAGCCCGGCCCACCCAGCCCGGCCCACCCAGCCCGGCCCACCCGGGCACTGGGTGGGGCCAAGTAGAGCAGCAGGGTCCGACAATTCTTCGCCGTCCTCCACAACCCGGCCTCCTGGTTTGGCGGTTTTTGGTTTTTGCCCCCTTTACCCTCATAGGTGGAGGTCAAGGCATGCGGCGGAACGACCCTGGGCTGGATGCCGGGCGGTCGCGGAGCGACCGGGGCATCGGCGGCCGGGCAGGCTCCGCGGGCCCCTCCGTGCGCCCGCCGCAGCCGCCGAGACCCGACGTGGCGAAGACCGAGCCGGCCAAGTCGAAAGCCGAGCACCCCGCGAAACCCGACCAACCCGCGAAATCCGAGCGACCCGCGAAACCCGGGCGATCCACAAAACCCGAGCACCCTATAAAACAGCCCTCAACGGCCGAGCAGCCCACAAAGACCGAGCCGGCGCGAAGCAGCACCGGCCCCGATGGCTCCACCTCCTCGGGCAAAACGCCCGACAACCCCGGCCCGGAGAACACCAAGCCGCCCACGGCCGACCCGCGCGACGGCCGCCCGCCGGCCGGGATCCCCCGCTGGGCTCCCGGCCTTCCGGACGGCAGCGAGCTCCACCGCGGCGTACTCACCAGCGGCGCCGCCGACCAGCTGGCCGCCCTCGTCGCCCGGGCGGCCGACGCCCCGGTCGGGTTGATTCACTTCGCTCAGGGGCAGCGGCTGCGGCTGTACGGCGGCTGGGGCCTGTCGATCCCCTGGGACACCGTGGCCGACGTGCCGGTCGACGACGCGCTCGCCGGTATCGTCCTGCGGACCGACGCGCCGCTGGTCATCAACGACATCGCCTGTGACGAGCGGGTGCCCGACGGCTGGCCGGTGCGGCAGGAGGCGTCGCACGGTGCCTACCTGGGGCATCCGGTCCGCGACCAGAACGGGGCCGTCCTCGGCATCTGCTGCGCCTTCGACCCGCTCCCCCGCGAGTGGTCGAGCGCCCAGGTCGCCGCCGTCGCCGAGGCGGCTCAGGTCAGCACGCTGCTGATCAACGAGCAGCTGGCCCGGCACGAGATCGACCAGCAGCGGCGGTTCCTCGACGCGGTGCTCGACAGCCTGCATGACGGGGTGACCGCCTGCGACGCCGACGGCAAGGTCGTCTTCGTCAACGACCGGATGCGCCGGATGCTGCGGCAGAACGGGATGACCGGCGACCAGCTCGACGGGGTCACCGACGTGTCGGGCACTCCCACGGAGAAGGATGACCTGGCCCTGCGCCGGGCGCTGCGAGGTGAGCACATCCGGGACGAGGAGGTCGTCTGGCACGGGCGCGGGCGGTCGCGGCACTATCTGGTCGACGCGCATCCGATCGCTGGGCCGGGCGGGCGCACCACCGGCGCCGTGCAGGCCGTGCAGGACGTGACCCGGCGCCGGCGGGTCGAGCGGTTCCGCATCTGCGAGCTGACCGTGGCGACCGCGCTGGCCGAGGCGCCGAGCATCGAGGCGGCCGGTCCGCGGGTGCTGGAGGCCGTGGTCAGCACGCTGGAGTGGGCGCACGCCGAGTTGTGGCTGGTCGATGACGCGGCCGGGGTCGTACGCCCGGTCGCGCGATGGAGCGCGCCGGGGGCCAACGCGGTCGAGATTCCGACCGACCTGCCGTTCGGGCAGGGGCTGGCCGGCCGCGCCTGGCAGGTCGGCAAGCCGCTGTGGATCCGCGATGTGGGCCGGCCACAGAGCCTGATCTCGCAGGAGACCGCGGAGAGCACCGATCTGCACGCGGCGCTGGCCATCCCCGTACGGGAAGGTTTTGAGACCTTGGGGGTCCTGACCGCCTTCTCGGCCGGGGTCGAGGGTCCGGAGGATGAGCTTCTCGCCCTGATGGCGGGCATCGCCGCGCACATCGGGCAGTACCTCGAGCGAAGCCGGGTCGCCGACCTGGAGCGGCAGCTCGACCGCAGCAAGAACGAATATCTGGCCCTGGTCGGGCACGAGTTGCGGACCCCGCTGACCTCGATCAGCGCCTACACCGAGTTGCTCCGGGAGGCCGACGAGCAGACGCTGGTCACCGACGGCCCCCGGCTGATCGAGGTGATCGAGCGGAACACCAACCAGCTGCGGGCGATCATCAACGAGTTGATGGAGTTGTCGGCTCTCGAGGCCGGTCACGCCGACGTGCAGCGGACCCCGATGGACCTGGCCGCGGTGGTGCGCGACTCGGTCGACAAGACCCGGGCCGCGATCAGCGGCGCGCCGGTGGTGATCGACGCCGAGGTGCCGGAGGAACTGGTGCTGCCGGGCGACCGCAAGCGGCTGCGCCAGGTGGTCGACAATCTGCTCGGCAACGCCGTGAAGTACAGCCCGGACGGCGGCCACATCGGGGTGTCGCTGCGGGCCAGCGGCCGGGCGGCCGAGCTGGCGGTCTCGGATGCCGGCCACGGGGTCTCGACCGACGAGCGGGAGAAGTTGTTCACCGGGCTCTACCGCACGAGCCGGGCGGCCGACCGGTCGATCCCGGGCAGCGGTCTCGGGCTGACGCTGAGCCGGGCCGTGGTGAGCCGGCATCACGGCAGCATCGAGCTGGTCGAGGAGGGTGCGGGCACGACCGTGCTGGTCCGCCTGCCGATGGACGCGCGTTGATGCTTTCTTAACATTTGACAACGAGGATGACCACCATGACCCGGTGGACTCCTGACCCGACGTTCTACCCCTCGCCCGGCGACGCGGCCGGGGCGCCGGCCGAGAAGCTGGCCTATGTCGCCGCCTTCGACCGGGCGGCGGAGAAACCCGATGCCATCGCGGTGATCGATACCGATCACGCTTCCGAGACGTACGGCCGGGTGGTGGGCTGGACCGACCTGCCGCACACCGGTGACGAGCTGCACCACTTCGGCTGGAACGCGTGCAGCAGTGCCCTCTGCCCGACCGCGCCGCACCCGCACGTCGAACGCCGCTACCTGATCGTGCCCGGGCTCCGCTCGTCGCGGATCTACGTGCTCGACACCAAGGCCGACCCGCGCTCCCCGACCCTGGTCAAGGAGATCCCAGCCTCGGCGCTGGCCGACAAGGCGGGCTATTCGCGGCCGCACACGATCCACTGCGGGCCCGACGGCATCTACGTTTCCGCGCTGGGCGCGGGCTCGGGCGACGGCGGACCCGGCGGCATCGCGGTGCTCGATCACACGACCTTCGACGTACGCGGCAGCTGGGAGGCCGACCGCGGCGACCAGTTCCTGGCCTACGACTTCTGGTGGCACCTCACCCGCGACGTGCTGGTCAGCTCGGAGTGGGGCACGCCCGACATGATCGAGGACGGGGTGAACCCGGAGCTGCTCCTCGGTCGCAAGTACGGCCACCGCATCCACTTCTGGGACCTCGCCAAGCGCACCCTGGTCCAGTCGGTCGACCTCGGCGACCAATATCAGATGGCCCTCGAGCTGCGCCCGGCCCACGACCCGTCGAAGGAGTACGGCTTCCTCGGCGTCGTGATCAGCGTCGAGGACCTCTCGGCCTCGGTCTGGGTCTGGCACCGGGAGGGCGGCGAGTTCCAGGTCCAGAAGATCATCGACATCCCGGCCGAACCGGCCGACCCCGACCTGCTGCCGCCCGCGCTCAAACCCTTCGGCGCGGTTCCCCCGCTGGTCACCGACATCGACCTCTCGGTCGACGACAAATTCCTGTACGTGTCGGCCTGGGGAACCGGCGAGCTGAAGCAGTACGACGTGAGCGACCCGTTCCACCCCGTCGAGACCGGCTCGATCCGGCTCGGCGGCATCGTCGGCCGCGTCGCCCACCCGTCCTTCCCTTCCGAGAGGCTCGCGGGCGGTCCGCAGATGGTCGAGGTGTCGCGGGACGGCAAGCGCGTCTACGTGTCCAACTCCCTGTACGGCTCCTGGGACGACCAGTTCTATCCGGACGGCGTCGGCGCGTGGCTCGCCAAGATCGACGTGGCGGCCGAGGGCGGGATGGCACTGGACCCGCGGTTCTTCCCGCACGGCGACGAGTTCCGGGGGCGGCGGGTGCATCAGACCCGTCTGCAGGGTGGCGACGCCAGTTCTGATTCGTACTGCTTCCCGTCGTGACCTGGGGTCAGCTGGCGGCCCTCGCCGGGCTGGGCGCCTTCCACGGGCTCAACCCGGCGATGGGCTGGCTGTTCGCGGTCGCACGCGGCATGCAGGAGCGGTCCCGCGGCGTACTCCTGAAGTCGTTGCCGCCGATCGCGGCGGGCCACCTCGCCTCCGTCGCGATCGTCGCGGCGGTCGTGACCGCGACCGAATCGGTCGTCGCCGCCAACGTGGTCGGTGTCGTCGGCGGCCTGGCGCTGGTCGGTTTCGGGCTGTGGCGGCTGCTCTCCCAGCGGCACTTCCGGTGGGCCGGCATGCGGCTGTCGTCCCGTCAGCTGGCCGGCTGGTCGTTCCTGATGTCGTCGGCCCACGGCGCCGGCCTGATGCTGCTGCCCGTCCTGGCGGTCGGCGTCCGCCCCATGCCCGGGATGCCGTCGATGGCGGCCACCGGCTCCCCGCTCGCCGCGCTGACCGGCCTGGCCGCGGCCGGCGTCCACACGCTGGCGATGTTCACCGTGATGGCGGCCTGCGCCGTGCTGGTCTACGAGTTCGTCGGCGTCAACGTGCTGCGCCGGGCCTGGTTCAACATGGATCGGTTGTGGGCCGGTGTCATGGTGGGTGCGGGCGCGTTGACGATCGCGCTCACCGCCTGAACCGGGGATGCGGCCCCGCTAAATGGGGAAGATCGGCCGTTCCGCCCCTCATATCGGGTTCTTTACTGACGATCAGGGTGGCACCTGCCGCCCCGACAGTGGAGATTCCCCATGACCCGCCGCCCCATCGCCGACCTCAGCGTCCGCACCAAGATTCTCTCCGTCGCCGCGATCGGCGGTGTGGCCGCCGCGACCATCGGCATCACCGGCCTGGCCGGCCTCGCCAAATCCAGCGACTCGGCCGACGCGATCTACACCACCAACGTGGACAACACCGCGTCGGTCGGCCGGATCCGCGCCGAGGTCCTGCAGACCCGCCTCGACGTCGCCAACCATCTGCTGTCCGAGGACGCCGCCTCGAAGGCGAACTACCGGGCCGCGATCGAAAAGGACCTCGCGGCGGTCAACGACGAGATCGCATACTTCTACCGGGGCGTCCCCGGCTCCGACAACACGATCATGGCCGACGTCCAGCAGGGCTGGTCGCAGTACCAGACGATCCTGCGCGACAAGGCCCTGCCGCTCAGCGACAAGAACGACCTCGCCGACTTCGTCAAGGTGCGCGACACCGAGATCGTCCCGCTGATCAACACCATGACCGACAAACTCGACCAGGTCATCAAGGCCGAGGACGCCGCCGCCAACAAGGCCGCCACGACCGCCCGGAAAGACTACGAGCGCGGCCGCACGATCGGCATCACGCTGCTGGTCGCCGGCCTGCTCGTGTCGTTCCTCGCCGCCTGGCGCGTCTCCCGCGGCATCGTCGCCTCGCTGCGCCGCGTACAGGACGTCTGCGAAGGCCTCGCCGAAGGCGACCTCACCCGCGACAGCGGCCTCACCACCGACGACGAACCAGGCAAGATGGGCCGCGCCCTCGACACCGCCATCGATCGGCTCCGCCACACCGTGACCAGCATCGACGCCAACGCGACCGCGCTGGCCGCGGCCTCCCAGGAAATGTCCGACTCGGCGATCCAGATGTCGGCGTCGGCCGAGGAAACCTCCGTCCAGGCCCAGGCCGTCTCGGCCGCCACCGACCAGATCTCCCGCAGCGTCGACACGGTCTCGGCCGGCGGCGAGGAGATGAGCGCGGCCATCCGCGAAATCTCCCTCAACGCCACCGAGGCCGCCCGCGTCGCCTCCGACGCGGTCACCCTCACCACCAGCACGTCGAACACGATGAGCGCCCTCGGCAACTCCTCGGCCGAAATCGGCGACGTCATCAAAACAATCACCGCGATCGCCGAACAGACCAACCTGCTCGCCCTCAACGCCACCATCGAGGCGGCCCGGGCCGGCGAAGCCGGAAAGGGCTTCGCGGTCGTAGCCTCCGAAGTGAAGGACCTGGCCATGGAAACGGCCCGGGCCACCGAGGACATCTCCCGCCGAGTCGAGTCGATCCAGGCCGGCACCACCGGCGCGGTCACCGCGATCGAGGAGATCTCCCAGGTCATCTCCCGCATCAGCGACTTCCAGACGACGATCGCGTCGGCGGTCGAGGAACAGACCGCCACCACCAACGAAATGAACCGCAGCGTCGGCGAGGCGGCAGCTGGGACCGGCGAGATCGCGTCCAACATCACGGGGGTGGCCGAGGCGGCCCGGCTGACCAGTGAGGGCGTTGCCAAGGCGCAGCAGTCGAGCACCGACCTGAGCCGGATGGCTCACGATCTGTCGGATCTGGTTTCGGGGTTCCGGGTCGTTTGAGGTAGCAAGGCGAGGGTCCGGGGCGAGGGTGACCAAGTTCGAGGTGAAGCGTCTATTTCGAGCCTGGTCACCGCCTCGTCCCGGATTTCTTGTCTGCTTTGGTCAGTAGGTTCGGCCCTTTGACTTTGATTGCTGCCGCCAGTGTCGGCGACGCGTGAAGATCCTGAAGACTGACCCCCTAACGACGGCCGAATATTGACCCCCTCCTGAAGATCAGGAGGTGTTGAAGTGGAGGACTGGGCGGAGATCCGCCGGCTTCACCGGGCAGAGGGTGTGCCGATCAAGGTGATCGCCAGGAGGCTCAAGATCTCGCGGAACACGGTGCGTAGGCGTTGGCGGCGGCGGCGGAGCCGCCGTCGTATCGCCGTGCGGCGAAGGGCTCGATCGTGGATGCGGTCGAGCCGCAGATCCGGGTGTTGCTGGCCGAGACGCCGTCGATGCCGGCGACGGTGATCGCGGAACGGATCGGCTGGCAGCGGTCGTTGACGGTGCTCAAGGACCGGTTGCGGGAGTTGTTCATGCCGCCGGATCCGGCGCAGCGCACCGAGTATCTGCCGGGTGAGCTCGCGTAGTGTGACCTGTGGTTCCCGCCGGCGGACGTGCCGTTGGGGTTCGGGCAGGTCGACCAGCCGCCGGTGCTGGTGATGGTCCGCGGTTATTCGCGGTGGCTGTCGGCGGTGATGATTCCGACGCGTCAGGCCCCGGACCTGCTGCACGGGCATTGGCAGCTGCTGTCGCGGTTGCGGGCGGCGCCTCGGACGCTGGTCTGGGACAACGAGTCCGCGGTCGGGCAGCGGCGAGGTGGCCGGCCGTAGCTGACCGTGACGATGAACGCGTTCCGCAGCACTTTGGGTATTCGGGTGCTTCAGTGCCGGCCCGCTGACCCGGAGGCGAAAGGCCTGGTCGAGCGGGCGAACGGCTACTTGGAGACGTCGTTCATGCCTGGCCGCCGGTTCGCGTCTCCGCAGGATTTCAACGTTCAGCTCGAGCAGTGGCTGGTCCGCGCGAACAACCGGGTGCATCGCACTTTGCAGGCCCGTCCGGTCGAACGCATCGAGGCGGACCGGGCGGCGATGGTGGCGTTGCCGCCGGTCGGGCTGGCGGGCCGCGCCGCGCCGGTTGCAAGACCACGTCCCGGTGCCGGTCTGGGTCGGTGGTGGGCTGAGGGAGAATGCCAACTGCGCCCCGAGGCCCGCATTGGGGGCTTTGCGGGGAAATCACGGCGGTTAGTTTTACAGCTTGTGGGTGGTCGTTGCGGCGTCGGCGGACATCGATTGGTGTCTCGACGGTTCGAGTCTCGCTCGGCCCACCAAAACAGGCATTGCGCGAACCGCTTCGTCTGGCCCTGGCACGCGGAAGACGGGGATGACTTTTTCATCGTCGGTGATCCGGATTTCGGCGATGAGCTGTTCGATCGTGGCCTTGCGCTCGGCTGACGTGCCGTCGGCGATGACGTTGGCCAGGTGCTCGCGGATGCGGTCGAGGGTGGCTGGTGATGGCGCGGCCGGCTCGTCTTCGATGGCGTCGGCGATCTCGTCCCGCCTGACCGTGAGCGCGTCAATTTCTGCGCGCAGCTCCCTTAACCGGGGACCGGCATCCGCTTCATCCATGGCGCCGTTCTCGAACGCCGTCCGGTAGCGGTCGCGTGCTGCCGTCTTCGCGGTGATGGCGGTTTCGAGGGCGTCGAGTTCGCCGCGTCGGTCGGCGTTAGTTTCGCGGTGGTGGTGTTGGGCGCGGGTGATTGCGTCGGCGATGAGCTGATCGGCGTTGCCGTAAAAGTCGTAGAGCGCTTGCAGCGTGGCGGCGTCCATGGCTGTCGCGTCCAGACGCGGCGCGTCGCAGCCGTGAGCGCCGTACCGAACGCGGGAGTAGCAGGTGTAGTAGCGGTAGGTGCGGTTGCGGCCCTTGGCCGACGTGCCGATGTACTTACTTCCGCAGTAGGGGCAGGTGATCAAGCCCGTCAGGTGGTAGTCGGAGTCGCTCATGGCTCGCTGGTTGTGGGCGTCGGCGCGGGCGTCAGCTATGTCGCGGACGCGTCGCCACGTGTCGCGGTCGGCGAGGGCTGGGTGGGCGTCGGCGACGTGGACGTCGCCGTAGAGGATGTCGCCGGTGTAGACGGGGTTGGCGAGGATGCGGCCGATTGTCATGCCGGACCACTTCTTGCCTTGGCGGTTGCTGACACCGCGTCGGTTAAGTGCGTCGGCGATGGCGCGGGTGCCAAGTCGCTGGTTGACGTACATGTTCACGATTTCGCGCAGAATCGGCGCTTCGCTTTCGTGCGGGACGAGTTTCTGCGTCTGCGGCTCGACCAGGTAGCCGAAGGGACGGTGGCCGCCGGGCCATTTACCTTTTGCTGCTTTGGCGTTCATTCCGTTGACGACTCGGTCGATGATGGTTTCCCTCTCGAATTCGGCGAATACCCCGAGCAGTTGGACGAGCATCCGGCCGATGGAGGTGGAGGTGTCGAATGGCTCGGTGGCGGAGACGAAGGCGACTCCGGCGTCGTCCAGTCCGGCGAGCAGGTCCAAGAGGTCCGAGAGCCGGCGGGAGAAACGGTCGACGCGGTAGACCAGCAAGACGTCGAAGCGTCCCGCTCTCGCCGCGCGTAGAGCACGTTGCAGACCGGGCCGTTGGGTGCTCGCTCCGGATGCGTCGTCGGAGAAGGGCTCAGGCAGTGCGACCCAACCAGGCTGAGAGTTGATGTAGGACGTCAGGGCAGTGATCTGGGCGTCGATAGAGAAGGGCTGGTGTTCGTCGTCGGTGGATCGCCTGACGTAGACGGCGATGCGACGGCTGCCGGTTGGCGTGTCGCCGAGTCCGGTGCGGGGTCGGCGGCGTCTTGTTCTCGGGGTGGTCGCTGCCATGTGGGCGCGTCCTTCGTGTGGGGGAGAGGTCGGTGGCGGCGCGGGTTGGTGGCCGCCACCGACGCTCAGTCGTCCGTATGGAGTTATGCGGCTGTGTTGGATTGGTCTTGGTGGTGCCGTTCGTAACGGGCGATGAGTACGGCGAGTGTTTCTACGGCGTCGGCGTACTCGGTGTCGGTCATGGTGACCGTTTAAATGCGCCCGATGGTGATGTCGGTGATTGCTGATCGTCCGTGCTTTCGGCGGATGCGATTGCTGTTTTCATCATACCCGGAATCGGGGTTGCCATGGGGGTCGCGGCCCATAGGCCTCCACAAGATGCATCATTCTTTGGCTACCAAATAGCTGTTCCACATTTGGCCCCCACCTCCTTTCGCTAAATCGTTGTTCTGCGGTTGTGCCGTCCGAGGAGGGCCGCCGGGGCGGTGACCGGCACCCACCTGACGCGTCTGCGTGGCGGCATGACGCCCGGCGTGTCATGCGACGTCCCGCGCGAGATCGGTGATGGCGGCGCTCAGCTCCCCCAGGGGCAGAGTGCTGCCTGGATGCTGATGCAGCCACCACACCGGATCCGCTGGATGAGCGGGGACCTCCGTGACGGTGCTTGGAGATCGAACTCCTTGGCCATGAACCGCGGTGGCCGTCGGATAGCCGGCCCGGGCATCGCTGAGCGCGTCATGCAGGTGGCGTTCGCGAGCCGCGCTCGGCAGCCAGAACAGCACCGGCCACAGCCGGCCCGTGACTCGCGCGAGGTCGTGATAGCCGGTGACCTTGTCGACCAGGCGGTCGAGTGGCTCGGTGCCGGTGTCGTACTCCAGAAAGAAAGCGGTCGAGGCACCCCGGTCGGTGAAGATGCCGTGCCCGTCCGGGCGGACCCTCGGCCGGTAAGCCAGGGCGGCCCCATCAAATCGGTCACCGGAGCCAAGATGTCCGGTGAACGCGCCGGTTTGCTGGCAGCGGGAGGCTGACCACCATCGGCGCAACGCGGCGCCTGGGTGGGTCCGCGCGTATCCGGCCAGTTGGGTGAAGAAGTCGTTGATACCCAACAGGTGCGGCAGGTTGGCCCGGCTGGTCAGGTGCCAGCGCCGTAGCCGCGCCTGATCCCGTCGTGGCATCAGCTCCCCGCGCTGACTGGCCATCACGTCGGAGCCGAGTTGGGCGAGGACCCAGCGGTAGGGGTAGGAACCGCCGTCGGGCCGTTGCGGTCGGAAGCGGTCGACCAACTGCTTGCTCATCAGGGCGCGCAGGCGGCGTTGGGCAAAGTTGGCTGACGGGAACAGCCCGGTAGCGATTTGCTCGGTTGTCAGCACGCCGTGGTCGGCCAGCCAGCCCAACAGCACCAGATCCCGGGTGGTCAGCCCGGCCTGGACCCGGAGAAGAGGCTCACCCATGATGGCCGTCCTTGCGGCTGTTTCCCCGTCGGGGGATCCCCAGGAAGGGATCAGTCGCAGCGTCGCCGTGCGCTCTGACAGCTGGCCTGAGCTGCACGACCAGACCCAACAGAACGTCCTCTTGGGTGTCCCGTTCAAGCAGGCCACCCAGCCGCACGTCCGACGGGATAGCCAGCGGGATGGCGGAACCATTCGAGCTTCGGCGCTCAACCGGGCGCCGAGGACAGACACGATCCGAGATCATCAACAAACTCCGTAGGCCGCGGTGGACAGCGAACGGCCGACACCGCCGCTACCGGAGCCCGCTGTAGGAGGCGGAGCCGGAGCAGTTCGATCTGGCCGCGAGGAGCAAGGCGCCGACCCGCGCAGACACGCGCCACCACAAGCCCAGATCGGGCCGCAGCGCACGCATCCGACGCGTGCCGAACACCGGGGCTCAACTCACCGGCGTGGGTA
The DNA here is from genome assembly GCF_040682075.1 of Actinoplanes sp. NPDC051411. Taxonomy (NCBI): domain Bacteria; kingdom Bacillati; phylum Actinomycetota; class Actinomycetes; order Micromonosporales; family Micromonosporaceae; genus Actinoplanes; species Actinoplanes sp. NPDC051411. The sequence goes on from NZ_JBFBAD010000120.1 coordinate 23,593, forward strand.
CCTGATTCAGGATCCGCCCAATGACCGGAGCCGCCCGATGCCAACCAGTCACCCTCAGTCCTCAGACCCATGAACCGGCTTGCTCACTTAAGGCTGCTTAGGCACGGGTCCCAGCGGACGGGCAACCGGCCACACGGGATACGCCCACCAGAAGAAACCCAACAGCCCCGACGATCAACCGGGTTATCGAGCTTTCTCAGATGACGAACACTTCAAAGGACGGGCCGCGGCGATCTTGACCGCACCGCAGAGGCGTCACAGTGGGGCCGTGCCTATCCGAAGCCCACGAGCCCCGTGCTCGACCTCCGAGCACGGGGCCACGCTGCCATCGGCAACCGCAGGTCACCTCTGGGCTTCGCCGGCGTTCAGCGGCCTCCGCCAGCGAGGTGTCGCGCCAACCAAGCTACTCATCTTGTCTCTGCTTGTCTACCTATGTATCGCCTCGTAGCTGCCGATAGGGATACGTGCCACGCTTCGTAAGTTGGCGCTCGTGAGCCCACGACCGGTACGCACCGACGGACCAGTACCGGTCTACGTCCAGATCGCCGACTACATCGAAGACGACATCAAGACCGGCCGGCTCCAGCCCCACGACCGCATCCCCACCGAGAACGACATGCACGCCGAGTGGGGCGTAGCCAGAACAACCGCCCGACGCGCGGTCAACCTGTTACGTGAACGCGGGTTGGTCTATACCGTCGCGCAGCGAGGCACGTTCGTGAGCCCTAAGTGAACCCTCTCGTTCGCACCGCGGGCCGCATAGGAGTGACGTGTTAATGGCTTCCGACGTCGCATTCATGAATGAGCGGCAGCAACGAATCTACGCCGCACTAGCGGCGAGGCGTTCTGACATCGCCAGCATGTATAGGGCTGCTTTGCGCCTGCTCTCGACGCCGGCCGAGGCCGGCGACGAGCTAATGCGAATCTCCCTCATTTGTCATTCGATGCGTGAAGTGATGAATCCTGTCCTGCGCACTATGGGAACTGCGGCGAGCTCCAGAATCAAGCCGCCGAGCAAAACGCAGGTCCAGGAGCTACCGGACATGCTGGCAAGGTTTCCGGGCTTGGCTCTTGATGCCGACGGCGAGTCCGTCCCCGTTCCGCGCGCCGTTGCGAAGATATTTGACAAGCTGATCAAGACGGCGGTGCAAGAGAAGCGGCGCAGCCGAGACGACGTCGCATCTCTGCTCACGGATGACGGAAACGGTGAGCATCTCGCGGTCAAGCGCTGGATCGAATCTCGCGACTTCTTCGTGGGATGGGCTCACCTACGGGATGAGCAACCCGAATTACCGACATTGCCGAGTGACGAACTTATGCGCGCGCACGTGACCGTTTTCGATGAGCTCTTCGATGCAGTCACCACTGCCTTCTTTGCACGTCGCCAATCGATAGATGATCTGCTGGCCGAGATCAACTCCTTGGAGGAGGTCGGCAATGAGTAGTTACAAGGCGCCGAGCAATGCCGACGTTCAAGCGGCCCTCCTGAAAATACCGACGTTCCAACTGCGCAGGGTCTTCTACGAAGGTCTTAAGAATCCTCGGTGGATACGGCCATTGTTCGAGGCGGGCGCCTTCGCACACCCGCCCGAGCCAGAGAACACCGACGATGGATACATACGCGACGTCTACTGGCCCGAGATGTCATATCTGACTCGGATTGCGCCAGAGGCGCCGAGCGACGTGGTCGATGTCTTGCTCTCGCTTGGCAACAGCAACAATGCGTGGGTGCGGCGCGCGGTTTTTGAAATCGGGTCTAGGATTCCCGCTACGGAAGGAGCCCGCCTTAAGCCGCTCCTTCAAGCGTGGGTAGCGACGTCTGCTGGTTTCGGGTGGCGAACGGACCCGAGGGAGCTTGTGTCGTTTGCGATCACACTTCTTGAAGGCGGTCAGACCAAGACGGGTCGCTGGTTAGCGAATCACCTTTTCGCACCGAAACTCTCTGTCTCTGACGATCCATTCAGACGGAAGCCAGTTCTTGCCTTGGAGGACTACTGGTACCAGGAGGATTTGCCACGTCTGGTACCAGCGCTTGGCGCCGACGCACTCAAAGCGGTTGCCGGCTGGCTCGTCAGTTTTGCGAAGTTCTCCGGGCACGCGGATGGCGAGCACGACATCAGCGGTATGGTCCGCCCGCTAATTCGGACACGCAATAGGTCCTACCCAAGTCCTGAGGACGCCTTAGTCGACGCACTGAGAGATCTGGCGATACCGGCTGTACTGGAATCCCCGGATGCAGCACTGAAAGTGCTCCTCGGCTCGGGCGTTCAACTGCTCCGCAAGATAGCGATGTTCGCTGTCGCCGAGGCGATTCGTCAACGTGTCAATGCAGGCGCCGACGCCCGTTATTTGCTTGGTGTGGCCGAACGGCTTCTCGGCGACGAGGCGTCTGATGACGATCATCTGCGCGTCGAATATGCTGAGCTTGCGCAAGCAGTTGCGTCGGTCGATCCGAGCGCTCTTAATGTCATAAATAAGTTCATCGCCTACGCACACGCGAAGGACTTGAAATGGATGCGCGAACGCCTCGTCGATCCGGACACCCCCGATGAAGAGGCTGAGGTTCAGATCCAAGAGCGCGCTGGCCGGTACAAGCATCTCTGGCTTTCTGCGATCGGTGCTGATTCTTTGCCACCCCAACTCCGGACCGAGCTGGCTGAGTTCGATGCGCGCAACGGTACGGTCGAAGGAGCGCTCATTCCCTCGGGCATAATCACCGGCTGGACGGGGCCAAACCCGTACAGCACTCAAGATGAGATGGCGGCAATGAGCCCCATCGAGCTTGTCGCTCGCCTTGCGAGCTGGCGAGACACGGGAGACGGGTGGGGACCTGAGCCCTCTCATGAAGGTCAGGGGCGAGAACTTGCGGGACTCTTGACCACGAACCCGCACGCCATAGCCGGAGCCACAAATCTCATCGAGCAACTCCGGCCGACCTACCTGCGCGCCATCTTTGAGGGATGGGAGGCAGCCCTCAAAGCCGACATGGAACTCGATTGGCCACAGGTCGCCGGGTTGATTCGCGACGTTCTATCGCACGGCAACGAGTCGCCCTTCCCCGTCGAGGGCAGAAGGATGGAGGACGACAAGAACTTCCGCGGGGCGAAGAGCGCCGCGGTTGGTCTTTTGGAGGAACTCGTCAAGAAGCGCGACAGCGTGACAATTCCGGACTACTCAGTAGCGCAGTTTGCGAAATTGCTGATCGATGACGCCGAAGATGACGAATCCTGGGTGGAGTACGACGAGTATGAGGTGGTCGGTAACAGCTGGGACCCGCTAACCATGTCGCTCAACTGGCAGTGGCCCAACCGATTGCGGGCGTTGATCTACCTGGCCACCCGGGCCAAGGCGGCGCCTTGGAAGCCAGCGGCGATGGCGGCAATTGAACGCGAGCTCGCGCGAAATGACAGGCACGGTGCCGGCCGCGCAGTGCTCGGAGAGAATGCGGGCCGCCTCTTTGTTGACTCACCGGAGTGGCTGAAGAGCCACCTCGAGGAGTTCTTCGGCTCCGAACAGGGCCTCTCCATTCAGCAGCAGATTTCCTTAACCACGACTCTTGCCACCCATTACTATTACCGCGATTTGTACGATCTGCTAAGCGGTCCAATGATTGCGGCAATTGAAGTAGGTGACGGTATTGTCCGCGGATGGCGTAGCGAGTCCGACCCTATCCAGCGAGTTGGAGAATGGGTTGTTGACGCACTGATACGCGGCCACAAGACGGCAGATGATCCAGTTGTTCACGCGTTCTTCACGGCGGCCCACGCCAAGATGCGTGGCGACGCACTTGGCACTATCGCTTGGTCATTCCTTCACGCTAACCGCGTAGACGATGAGATCCGCGATCGGTTCGGAGAACTGTGGGACAAGCGCTTCCAGCACGTAGAAGATCATCCGGAGGACCATGAAGAGCTGATGGGCTTCTACTGGATCGCCAAGGGCGACAAGTTTCCTGTCCAATGGTGGTTGCCAAGGTTGAAATTGGCACTGGAGCTAGAACCAGCAATTGCGACGCAGCGATATATGATCGGCAAGGATCTCGCCCGAGCCTCTACAGTTGACCCGGCGAATTCGTTTGCGGTGCTTAAGCTTCTCCTAGCCGGTCGTGACGCGAATGGTATGATGTCTTTCGACCTCGCGCGGAATGCGCTGCCAATAGTAATCGCCAACGCGATGAAGGCAGGGAACCCGTCCTTGAGATCGGCGGCAGAGGCGTATATGAATGACCTCGGCGCGAAGGGAAATCTAAAACTCGATGCCGAGGTCAAGGCTGCCCTCGACGGTGCGGTGACCGTCGCTGATATCGATGACTGAGCCGTCATACTGATTGCACACAGCAGGAGCGATCGATAGAGTGCCTTACTGCCGTCTACGACTCCGGGTGTACGGCGGCGCTGACCAGCGGTAACGGAAATTGGCACGCTGTCGAGGCAGCACATCGGGCATGCGCGTTTATGCCAGCATGGACCGCTCAGCAGGCATGCTTGATCTAGCTCATGCGGCGTGCGCCGGGCCCACGGATAATGCAAGACTCCGAGCGCTCGCGGCCGGCATGGGCAACGCATGATTCTTCCCGAAGCGAGCTACGCTTTCGAGGCAGATGGCTTATTGTCTCTTCTGGCGTCGATAAGAATAACGCTAGGATCGTCGCGCATCTTCAACTCTGCGAGGATGGTGTGGACCTTGGCTTGCTGCTCTTCGGTGTAGAACAGAATTACTTTGATCGATTTTTGGGTTTCGTTTGCCTTCTCATATATAGAAACTTGATTTAGCAGGTTTTGTCGCAGGTGAGAGTTGCTGGCAAGTTTTAATTCAACCAGAGCCTTACTGGTTCGTCCGAATGACACCTTGAAGTCGACCGGACCGCGGCCGTTGTTTGGTTCTCGGTTGACGTCAAAAGTCGTCCCGTACCACACCAACCCGAAGAATAATTGGACGTCTTCTTCCCTGCTGAAGGTCTTGCCTTTGCGGTTGAGAAGTTTATACCCGTCCTGATCCTCGATGTATCTCTTGAATGCTAGTACGCGTTTCCGCGCCTCCACGTAGCTATCCGGGGAGTGTGCGTAGAAGTCGGTGTCTCGTTCAAGCTGGTCGATCGCCTTGCGGACTTGGGAAACGAATAGTGTCCGGAGGAAATCGACATCGTCGGCATTGCGAGTCAGCGCTTCCTCTGCCTCTCGCTCCTTCATCTGGAGATAAAGGTCGTGTAGGACTGGGAATCGAAGGAGCGTGGCAGAGATAGCTTCGTACCGAGGGTATTCACCTCTCGCTTCCATTAATTTCTGCTTGAAATACTCGTTAATCTTCCCCCGCAGTGTCTCGTCTTCACATGCACGCACAATGACGTCGAACTTTCGAGTCAAGTCCTTGCGGTTGATGAAGGTTTCGTCGAGCAATAAAATGTCGGTAGGGGTCAAGAGTGCATAATCGTCACGCGGCTCAAAGTACGGCAGCTCATATAAACCGGGGCGCCAAACGCGAGTCTCGTAATCGAATTCAACACGATCTACCCGAAATATTTTTAGCTTGTCCTGAGAGATATGCCTTCTGCCAAATTCCTGAGTGTATTCGAGAAGATATTTTTTGATTATGTTGGTGGCAAAGTCGCTTACGCCGTCACGTCCGACGCCGTCGTCAACAAGTCGGATCTGTTCAAGATGTATTGCATCCTTCTCGCTGCTGACGAAGATCGAGAGATTGTCCATCAAGCTGTTCGCAAATTTCTCGCCGGGGCCATTTCCGCCATTACCCATGAAGGTAAATCCAAGCCAATTCTGCTTGACCTCGCGGAATATGAACCACTCCTTGCGAAGGCCTTTATTACGGCGAGCAATTTCTGTATGATCTCGCAAGAAGGCAAGATACCTAATCATTGAGTCATGCAGTTCCTGGTATTCCGCCTTTTCGCTTTGAAATATCAGGAATGGATCTACAAATGCAGGTAGATCAGAGACTAAGCAGATATTCAGGGCTCCGTACGCGTCCAACACGTCTTCGGAGACTTGGAAGTAGTCTGAGAAGTAGATCTTACTCGCCATAACTTAATGTAGCTGACTAGTGTCACTATGTCACCAGTGATGAGCATCGATTTGCATCTAGGAGTGCTTGGCAAGAGATCACCCGTGCGAGCGATCTTCGCAGCATGACCCGGGGTTCAGGGCGGAGTCCTGAGGGATCTTGATGTGTCTGGGTGGTCCCCAGCGCCGCCGCGCAATGCTGCTTCGCTATTACGATTCGGTCCACAAGCTTGATCCTTGGGTGGCACTCGTGGCTTGCCTGCAGGTCCGACATGCCATTGCAGGAGGTCGCGCCGGCCGCCCCCGGACGGTAGGCCGCCTGGGGCCACCGTCCGGGGGCGGCCGGATGCGGATCATCTCTGACAACGACAAAGATCTTCGCCAGATCGCCTGACGGGGGACCAGACCTGCGCGATTGCTGATGGGCTCGTGAGGATCATCGCCTACGGTGTGAATGAGCTTCCCCCAGTTTTCCGGACACCTGAGGTGAGGTGGATGACGGCTTCCAGGAAGGATGTCGTGTCATGCCTGCTCCTCACCCTGTCGAGTT
>NZ_JBFBAD010000121.1:0-29605 GCF_040682075.1 Actinoplanes sp. NPDC051411
CAACCACCACAACCACCAGATAGAACTACACCCCGAGGGCCACCACCTGGGGAATTACCTGAGCCAGACCCCGGAGAATTCCGTGAGCGCTGACAGACACGCTCAAGTCGTCAACGCGACGGCGATGGACCCACAACGCGGCCACACGCCGTGGCGAGTGTCGCAGAGGCCGAGGAGGCGATCGGGGCAGTCATCCGAGCAGGACGAGCAAGCGCTGGCTCGGCTGCCGGGTCGGTCGGCCATGCCGGTGACGCCGTTCACGGCGGTCATTCCGGCCGGCCACGAAACGCAGCCGACTACGAGCGCCAGGATCAATGGGCTAACGACGCCTACGACCACATCCGGCAAAATGCAGACGCCGACGTCATCGCGAGCCATCTGCCGGATGTCAGGCGGCTCGACGGCTCAACAGGGTTCTCGGCCGAGGAGATCGGCCGGATCCGCGATCACATCTTCTTCGAGGAACACCCTCTCACCGACTACGACGGCGGGGTGGTACACCGCCGCTACGACGCCAGCCCCGACATGGCCGAGGCCTGGCTGCGGCTACGCTCCGGACACGCCAGGCCAGAAGACGTCGCCTTGCTGGAACACGAGTCCGCGGAAGTTCGCTATTAGGACACCCCTTCTGGCGCCGTGTACGAACAGGCCCACGCCGCCGCGAACGAGGTTTCCAACTGGCAGAATCAGGTCCCTGCCCCGACGTACGAGGATTACTCGAAACCCTGGAGGCAACCATGGGCATGATGGTCGTCGGGCGGAAGGTCGCCGAGACCGCGGACGAGGTCCGGTACGAATTCGGGCTGGATCGCCAGTTCGACCGGACACTCAGAATCGACAAGCACACATGGCAGATCGCCGCCGAAGACGGCCTTTTCGACCCCGCAGCCGGCGCGGTGGCAGCGAAGATCAAACGGGCATGGCAGGAGGAAGGCGAGTTTCCACCCGGCGTTGTCTTCGCCAGCTGAAGGTCTCATATCGCGTCCCGCGCACGCCTTCGTTGGGTCATGCGGATCGGCAGACCGGAAACGAAGGCCGAGCGGTTCGCATGGTGCGACGTTCGGCCCACTCGTACTTACCTGGGGGCGAGCCCCAAACCCCAAGTTACGGTGGGCGGGTCGGCTGCGGGCCGTCACGGGTTGCGCTTCTCGCTGACGCGAGGATTTCACCGCCATCGCCTCGCATTTGGTCGGTGGCGCCGGCGAGCACGCAGGCCAGTTGACTCGGATCCGATGCGCGCGGCGAGCTAGGCTGCGGCCGGATCGAATTCGATGCCATCGGCACCCTTGTCCTGCCTGATCGTGAGAGCGCCAAACTCGCACGCAGCTGCCTTAATCGGGATCGTTCTCAAATGCCACCGGGCGGTGGTCGCGTGTCGCGGTCTTGGCGTCGAAGGCGCTTGCGAGGGCGTCGATTTCGGCGGCCTATCGGCTTAGCGGCGTTGGTGTCGGCCGCAGGGCGATGGTTGCGGTTGGCTCTACCAACGCGAAAGCGAGGGGCCGGAGGGATGTCAATGCAGTCACCACACTCGGTCTGGACGGCTGCGTACCTCCATGGCGGTAATGGTTGACAAAGAGCCACTTGCGGGGCACCTGCACCAGGTCCTCGACATCGCCGCACCGGGCCGACGCCTCTACGGCGCTGAGGCTGGCAGCACTGCCGAGACATCGTGGTCTCGTGGACTTCAGTCCACCTTGCTCAGGAGAGCGTATTCGGGTGTTTCGCTGGCGGGCCGTCTCTGGTCGTGCTTCGTGCGTTCGCGGATCGGCGGGTCTTGCCGTCATGGTCGTCACCCCGCGCCCCCGCCGCGGTTGTCGAGCGCCTATAGGCACTGAGCATGGCACGCGCCTCTCTGGAAACGACGGCCAGCCGGTCGGCCCCTCATCGTTTTTGTAGGTACAATTTCCTGGGCGTAGGTACTTCGTTGAGGGGCAACCGATGAGTTCTGTCTCCGTCCGAGAGTTCTCCTATAACCCGAGCGCCATGTTCAACCGCGTCGAGCAAGGCGAGACGATCGAGGTCACGCGCCACGGCAAGGTCATCGCCGTGCTGCTTCCTGGCGCGAGCGGGTTGGGCCGCTACTCCCCACTGGTGGCCAAAGGCCTGATCAGGCTCAAGGCCACCACCACGGCCGACCTCGACCGGTTGCCGTCGTACGACGTTCCGGCCGGCGCTTCGCCGTTGGATCTGCTTCTGGAGTCCCGGGCCGAGGACGATCGTTGATCTATCTGGATGCCTCGGCGCTCGTCACGCTTCTCGCGCGGCGCACCTACGCCAAGGAACTGCGAGATTTTTTGACCAGTCGTCCCGTGATGCCGATGGCTACCAGCACCCTTGGTTTCGTCGAGACCGTTCGCACCATGGACCGTATCGGCGACTACCCCGACCTCATGCGCGACCTCGTCAGCGGCTTCACGGAAATTCTGCTGACCGAGGAGGTCCGCGACGCTGCGGCCCACCTGCCGGGCGCCCTCCGGACGCTCGACGCCATCCACGTGGCCAGCGCCCAGGTTCTCGGCGATGCGCTGGACATGCTGGTCACCTACGACAGACGGATGCTCGACGTGGCCCGGGCCGAGGGATTGCCGGTCGAAGCCCCAGGCCTTCTCTGACCGGTTCACCGGAGTCCGGTTTATAGCGCCGGACCGGGGATTATCGCGGTCCGGTTCGCATGGTGCAACGCTCGACCCACTCCACTTACCTGGGGGCGACCCCCAGACCCCACGGTGCGGTGGTGGCGCTGGGCAGGTCGGTCGCGGGCCGTCCTGGGTTGCGCTTCTCGGTACGCGGGATGTAAGCCTCCGTAGTTTGCTTAGGCGACCGCCTCGTCTCGCACGCGTCCCGCCGCTTCCGCCGAGGGTGCGCGTCGTCGTGGCCTGTCCTTGGCAATGCCGCCTACCGTGGTCATTCGGCAGTCCCGGACCGGACAGCCGGAGGCTTGGTGGCACCCAGTACGGTCGATCCATGGCGATCGATGACCTGCCGTTGCCGGTGGTGAATCTGCTCAACGTCATCGGTGTGCCCTGGTCATACATCGACGAGGACGCCGTCTTGCAGTTCGCGACGTTCGTTCGCGATTTCGGTCAAGCCGTGCAGACGACCCACGACGACGCGACCCGCACCGTGGCCGGGATCGCCGCTGCATCGGGGCTCGGCCACCGACACAATGGTGTCGGGCTGGGGCAAGATGTCGGCCACCCACGTCGACGAGATCGTCAACGGTTGCCGCGTGCTGGCCAGCGCCCTCGACGTCGCTGCCGGGTACGTCGCCACGCAGAAAGCCGAGGCTGTTGCCGTTCTGGTCGGGCTGGCCGCGTCGTTCATCGCCGACCAAGCGGCCGCCATTGCCACCGCGGGCATCGCCTAGGCGGCCCTGCCTGTGATCATCGCGGGCGCCGAACGTGTGGTGAAGTCGCTGATCATGGATCTCGAGCAGCACATTATCGGCGAGGTCATCGAGGCGGCGGCGAAACCGCTGTTCGCCAAAGTGGAGGACGCCATGGTGGGACTTGACTGGTCCCGCTCAGGCGCCGCTGCAGCCGACCCGCCTGACGAGATCTTCCTCGACCCCGGGCGCCCTCGCCCAGCACGTCAGCGCGCTGCGAACTCACGCGGCGACGATGCGGGCGCACGGCGCCACGTTCGCCGGCCGAGTCTCCGGCCTCGGGTTCTGATGGGTGAGGGTGAGCTCAGCGCCGCATTCCGGGCACTCGCCCGTGATGCGGCGGAGGCGATGGAACGAGCGGCCGACAGAATGGCTGCCACGTCCGAATCGACTGCGGCCAAAGCCGAAGCCGGGGGGCAAGGACCTCGCGGAGACCGACGCGGCCGCTGGGCGAAGATTCGACGATATTAGGAGCAGCCGTTCCGCTGAGGAGGGCACCGAGGGTGTTTCTGAGACTCTGCCCGAATTCACCGACGTTGAGATCGACTCGACAAAGATCACGGGATATGCGATGAACCCGGACCACCCGGTGGGGCGTAACAAATATCGTGTCATCCACAGCGCTACCGGATTGGACGCGGGCAACGCGGCCGGGATCGAACAGCAGATCCGGGAGGGGGCACGCGCCGGCGCACCGATCAAGGGCACCGCTGATCAGTATGGTCAGCGGTGGGCCGTCGACGTGCCGCTGGCAGGTTCGGGGGGAAGCATCAAGGTGCGCACCGCTTGGATCCTGGACGTGGGATCGACCACTCCGCGATTGGTGACCATCTCGTTCCCGAAGGAGGGGAAGTGAAGTTATATGACGTAGTTCGGTTGATGGTCGACCTGCCTGATGAGGGTCTTTCGGCCGGTGCGGTGGGCGCGGTAGTGCACGTCTTCGAGAAGCCGAACCTGGCCTATGAAGTTGAATTTGCCGATGAGGACGGCCAGACGATTGCTCAGTTGCCGCTCACCCCCGCTCAGATCCAGAAGGTTGACGCCTGACCGGGTACATCACTCGGCCACCAGCCTTCTCATGTTTGCGTTGACCCGTGAGCCGACCAAACGCCCCGGGAAGGGCGCGCCGGACAAAGGACCGAGCGGTTCACATGGTGCAACGTTCGGCCCACCCATAGTTTTGATCTGGGCAAACGTAAGACTGTTGTTGGCAGTGCGCGAACCGCGTCCATCAATGGGCGGCTCACCGCACCGATTCCGTCGGTCGCCATGCGCTCGTCCCCGCCTGCGACGTCATCGCGGAGCTGCCGCAGCTCGCCGACGCGGTCGCGCGGGAAGCGATCGACGTACGGACCCGGGCCGTGCTGCTCGCGGAGGCCGCCCAGGGGTGGACCGCCGACATCGACGAGGTCCGGGTCGACGAGGTGTTACCGCCAGCCACTGGGCGCCAAGGGAGCGGGGCGATGAGCGGACGGTTGCCGGCGGTCGCCGATCGACTGTGGATGATGCCTGAAGCCCTGATAGGCCTGACCGGCGAGAGCGTGGAAGTGGCCGAATGGCTCACCCGTACCGACTGTTGATTCGCTTAAATCTTGAAGCGGCGATGACTGCGGACGGTGGTCCGTCATCACGCGAGATGCGTTTCCGTCGGAGGGATGATGATGTCTTACCCGGGCCCGTCCTCGAACGAGCAGCCATTCGATCCCAACCGCCCCGTCCCGCAGCCGCCGCCCGGTTGGTCACCGCCGCCAGCCGGGTACCAACCGGCCGGGGTGCCCGGTCAGCCGGTGCCGCCCGGATACGCGGGTTTCCCGCCGCCGGTCGCGCCGCCGAAGAAGAACACCGGAAAAATCGTGCTCGCGGTCGTCGGCGGGCTGGTCGGACTCTGTTGTATCGGTGCGGTGGCGACCCTGGGCCACGACGACGCCACGAAGAACACCGCCGCCGCGGCGACGGCGGCGACGACGACTGCGGCCACGAAGCAACCGACCACCGAGCCCGCAGCCGGCGTCGCCACCAAGGCAGCTACGGAGACGACCACCAAGGCCGCTGTGCAGGCGACCACCAAGGCCGCCAAGAAGCTGACCGTCTCCCAGGAGAACGCCGTGGAGAAGGCAGCCGACTACCTGGACTACACCGCCTTCTCCCGCTCTGGGTTGATCAAGCAACTGAAGTACGAAGGCTTCTCCACCAAGGACGCCACCGTCGGCGTGGATGCGCAGAAGGCCGACTGGAAGGAACAGGCCGCCAAGAAGGCCAAGGAATACTTGGACTACAGCTCGTTCTCCCGTTCCGGGCTGATCAAGCAGCTCGAGTACGAAGGATTTACCGCCGCGCAGGCCAGCTACGGTGTCTCGAAAGTCGGTCTATAGCCCGCACGTCGGGTCAATGGAAATGGTGTAACGCCGATCTTTGGGCGCTCGTTCCGTTCTCAAACGGCTGCGGGCAGGGCTCGACAGACTGCAGCCGATTCTTCGATCAATCAGCGCGATCGTCCGGCCCGGGTGGCGGCTCGCGACGAACGTCAGGGCGTCTCTGCCGTGGTGTCGGCCTGCGACGAGGCGCCAGGGTCGTCGCGGAAAGCCAGCCCGGCCGCGGCCATCGCCGTGCGCAATTGGCGAAGGGCGTAGGGGCCGACTCCGTGCAGCGCCCGAACCTCGCCCTCACTGAGGCTGGCCACTTGTTCGAGCCGGACCACGCCGTACGCGGTAAGCGCCCGGGTCGCGGAAGCGCCGAGGTGTGGCAGCGGCATGCCCGGCTCCGGTACCGATCGATCCGGGGCCGACCGGGGATGGCCCTCGTGATCCAGCACGGCGGCACCGCGCGCCGAGAGCCGGTACCCGATGTCGAGTGATTCGGTCAGGCCGCGCTCCTTCAGCTTGCGTACGTTCTGTTTGAACGACGCGGTGTCTCGACCCATCCGTTGTGCGAGGTCGGGTGCCCGGGTGGCCGGCAGTTCGTCGATCAGCAGGAGCGTTGCCCGGGTCCACGGCCCCGTCGGCGAGACGCGGTCGAGCCGGTCGAGCCACGCGACGATCCCGTCGATCTCCGCAGCGTCGGGTACCGCCTCCCGCAGCGCACGCCGCGGATCGACGCCGGCGTACCGTAGCCCGATCCGATACACCGGCCGCTCGGGGTGCACGCGGTCCAATCCGCGGCGGAGCGCGGCCAGCGACGCCGCGCCGGCCCGGCGCGCGTCCGCCGCAGTCAGCGACCCGACCGGCACGCGGTCCACGGACGTGATCTCGACCAGTCCGACCGCGGTACGCATTCGGGTACCGACCTTGAGCCGAGGCCGTTCCCACCGGCGGAACGCCACATCGACATCGCCGGCTCGGATCGCCGCCAACTCTGCGGGACGAATCTGCACGCCACCCAGTTCACCACACGGCCCATGAAATTTGCCTGGGGCGACCCCCAGAGGCGACGGTGCGGTGGTGACGCTGGGCGGTCCGCTGACGGTTCGACGCCGGTTGCGGCTTTTCCCGTACGCGATCAGCCGCCGGTGATCGTCCTATGCCCGGCCGACCTGCTGCCAGAGGTGGGGCGCCAACGGCGGACGGCCGCGCCTCCGATGTTGTCGGCCACTTCATCGCGCCGGCTGGTAGCGACGTCGATTTCGACCGCAGTTCCCGCGACCGGGGAACCGGCCGGCGGATGAAGGTCGCTGGTGTCGTGGGTGATTGCCGCATCGGCTGTTTCGTTTGACGACACCAGCCGGCGAGCGGTGAGTGGCGTCAGCCGAAGAGGGCGGCGGGAATGTCGGAGTAGAAGAGGGCGGGGTCGCGGGACAGGGAGGCCTTGACCTTGGCGGTCGGAGCGTCAGCGATCACTTCGAGTCTGCCTGCTTCCAGGCCGTCCAGGGCCATGGCGACCACTTCGTGGGGCGGGAGTTTGGGGATGTCGTAGGCGGCCATCATGTCGGTGTCGGCAATAGCCAGGGCCAGGGCGGTGACCTGCGTTTTCTGGTCGTCCAGCTCGAGTCTGATGCCGTTGGTGAGAGACCATTCCGCGGCTTTGGAGGCGGCGTAGCCGTTGCTGGCCGGGGCGAAGGCGTACCAGCTCAGCGCCGAGATGACGTTGAGGATGGCGCCCCCGGCGAGTCGGGGGGCGAAGGCGCGGGTGACGTTGAGGGTGCCCCAGAAGTTGGTGTCGAATTCGCGGCGGACGTTGTCCGTGGAGGGGCCGAGCAGCGGGGCGTCGGTGGAGATGCCGGCGTTGTTGATGAGGATGTCGAGCTCACCTACCTCGGCCGCCGCGGCGTCGATGGACGTCGGATCGGTGATGTCCAGCTGGAGCGGGACCACGCCGGGAATGTCGATGCGGTCGGGGCGGCGGGCGGTGGCGTAGACGGTGGTGGCGCCACGGGCGAGGAGGGCCTCGGCGAATGCCTTGCCGAGGCCGCGGTTGGCCCCGGTTACGAGGGCTTTCGTGCCGTTGATCTGCATGCCGCTACGCTAAAACCTCACGTTGACGTCAGAGGCAAGTGTTGCGAGGTGGGTCACTGTGCGGATCGGGGACCTGGCAACCCGAACGCGGGTGAGCGTGCGGGCGCTGCGGTACTACGAGGAGCAGGGGTTGCTGGCCTCGACGCGCAGTGAGAGCGGGCAGCGGCTCTATGGGAACGCGGCGATCAACCGGGTACGCCTGATTCAGCAGTTGTACAGCGCGGGACTGTCCAGCAAGACGATCGCGGAGCTCTTGCCGTGCGTGGACGCCAAGGTCAGCACGCCGGAGTCGCGGGAACGGCTGGCGGCCGAGCGAGACCGGATCAATACCCAGATCGCCGAGCTGATCATCGCCCGGGACAGGCTCAACGACATCATCGACGTGACGTCGAGGCCGAACCCGGAGTGCGACTACGTGTGAGCGTCGGTCCGCTCACGGTGTCCTGCCTGTCCTGGCGCGGCGGCCGGATCGGTCCGGCCCTCGCGGGCCGGAATGTGGTCGTGAGCCCAGTCACGAGCTCGCTCCTTCGGCGCCTGGGCCGGCGTCGGAGGGTATGGACCCGTCGATGCAGGCTGAGGCCAGCATTTCGCCCAGCAGCGGGGCGAACTTCATCAGATTCTCCCCGTACATGGCGAGTACCCGGCCATTGCGCACGAACTGCAGGCCGTCGCCGAGGTCCGGATTGTGCGTGCAATAGATCCCGCCGGCCGGGCGTGGCTCGACGAACGGCAGGTGCTCGGCGACATAGTCGGTCACCGCCTCCAGCGACGCCTGTTCCGCGGCCTGCCGGCCACCTTCCCAAGTCACCAGCGCCGCATCGATGTCGCCGCCGACCGCCCAGAGGCCCGGCCCGGCCAGGTGCTGGTAGGTCCCCAGCACGCCGTCCGCCGGCTCTGTGATCCAGCACTGCAACGGTGCCGGCCCTCCGGGGCGAACCGGGAAGCTGACCCGCAGATGGTGTTCCAGCGCCGACGGGGTGTCGATGCCGACGCCGGCGGCCAGCGCGGAGGTGCCCGCGCCCGCACAGATCACGACGGCATCGAAAGTGCTCGACTTGGCGCCGGACGTGACCCGTACCCCCGGTCCGGTCTCCTCAATGGCATCGACGTGGACCCGTAGAAGACGGTTGCCGATCGCGTCGACCAGGAACGCTCGGAGCCGGTCCACTCGGATGATGCCGCCGGCCGGGTCGATCAATGCCGGACCGGCGAAGCTACGCGCCGGCAGACGCAGCAGCGGGGATCCAGCCTCCACCATCTCGTGGGCCGCGCCGGCTGCGGCCATCGCGTTCGCCCACGTTCCGACCTCAGCGCCACTGATCACGGTGCCGACCTCGTCGATGAGTGCGGCGCCGGCCTCCTCACTCCATTTGACGAACAACGCCCGGGACTCCCCCGCCAGCGCCACCATGTCCGGGTCGGCATGCGCCAGCCGAAAGATCCGGGTATCCCCGGCCGAACGCTCACCCATCGGCTCGCCGGGTTCATAACACCGCACGTCAGCGCCTCGCCGGAGCAACGCGACGGTCGCCGACAGACCGACGACGCCTCCACCGATCACAGCGACCTTCATAGCCGCCGACGCTATCAGCGGCGGTCAGCGGGAAGGGGCGCCAACGACCGCCGGCCGTGCACCATGCGGAAAACCGGTCCGCCAATCGGCCCACCGAATCACGTTGCGCAAACCGCGATGTCGCCGAGCCGAGTTTGTCGTGCGCGCACGACAAACGGGCTGGTGACTTCAGGCGGTTGTCTCCTGCCACGGATCGATGAGCGAGATGCCGGTGTCGATGAAGTCCTTGATGTTGCGGGTGGCAAGGGTCGCAGCTTGAGAGCGGCAGATGGCGGCGATCTGGCCGTCGAATCCGCTGATCGGGTTGCCGTCTCTTTCGCGGCCGGCGACCACGTCCGCATAGGCGGTGGCAGCGGCGAGGTCAAAGGGCAGAACCTGGCGTGGGAAGGCGGCGAAGATCTCGTCGGCCGCCTGGTGCAGGCCTCAAAGCGAGGGCTGGGCGAGCCCTCAATCTTTGTAGTCGGGCTCCTTACCGTTCGGTTTCGGCGGCGGATTCTGCTCGACGTCGTAGCCGTCCCGGGCGAGGGTGTCCGCCGACTCGTTCTCCCGCCGCAGTGGCAAATCCTTCTTCTTTGTCGGGTGGCAGAGGTGCTGACCTGCTCGACCACCAGCGGACTCGCGAGGCCGAGGCTGAAAGGTGATCAGGCGAGACACCAGCACGGCGATCGCGTCCTTTGCTGGCCGGTCCGGGTGCGGTCAGCGTCGGCGGCGCTTGCCTGCCAGTCGGTGGTGTCCCACCGCACCGCCCGGTCCAGATCCGAGCCGGGGTCGTGCAGCGTGCCGGCGATGCTTACGCCTACGTGGGCGCTTTGACCGACGACACGAAGTCGGCGGAAGCGCGCGGGCCATGTCGGTTCGAACGCGATCCAGTCACGGTTTGTGATTGTGCTCGGCGCTTGCACCGGCGACCCGGCCGCAACTAACGCCTAATACCACTCGTCCCCGTCGGCCGAGAGGATTCGGCGCAGGTAGTCCGCCAGATCTTTTGGCCACGGTGCGGCGCCGGTCGGTCCCGTGCTCCCACACCACCACTCCAGCGCCCGGATCGGCCGGCACGAAGGCGAACTGGTCGCCTCCACCGTTGTCCCCGAAGAAAAGCAGCGTGTCGAACGGCCGGTAGAGCCGGGCGAACTCGGGGTTGCTCCGGAACGACGCGTTGTCATGGGCAATGCGTCCCGCTGTCCACACCGCGTCGAGTGAGAACTCACCCAACACCCCGTCGGTCTCCAGCAGCAGTTCGCGCAGGTCGGAGGGCACCCGTTGGCCAAGCCGGCACTCGATGTCGTCGATCGCCGGGCCCGGCGCCGGCGCGGCGAAACGCGCCTCCGGATAAGCCTCCGCGGCCAGTTCCATCCACAACGCGATCACCTGGTCCAAGGGGCGAAGTAGCGCCGAGCAATTCGCCGACAGTCTAAAACGTGCCGGGGAGCCCTCCGCGAGATCGTTAAGGTGTGGCCGCCTTCGGCCGATGAGCTGCTCGGACCGGAACCGATCCCCCGGCGTCATACGGAGGGCACATGACCGTGCACGAGGACAGCACCCGGTGGATGTCGGTAGGTAATTCCGTTCTCGGGGATTCCTACCAAGCCGGGCAAGAAGCCGCGGCCCAGGCCATCACCGGCGAAGATCCCAAGTTGCTGCTGGTTTTCGCGGCGATCGGGCATGATCCCGCACGGCTGGCGGCGGGGATCGAGGCGGCGGCGCCCGGCGTGCCGATGATCGGCTGTTCCACCCACGGCGAGATCCACCCGGACGGTCCCCGGGACGGCAGTGTCGTCGTCACCGCGCTGGGCGGGGCGGGTTTCTCGGTGTCCACCGCCGCGATCGCCGAGATCAGCGGTCGCCAGCGGGAGGCCGGCGCCGAGGTCGCCGAGGTCGCGAAGGCGGTGGACGAGTTCCCGCACCGGGCGCTGGTGCTGCTTACCGACGGCCTGGCACGAGATCAGGAGCTGGTCCTTCGGGGTGCCTACGGCGTACTGGGGGCCGGTGTCCCTCTTTTCGGTGGGGCGGCCGGCGACGGGTGGCGGATGACCGGAACCTTCCAGTTGCACGGCCCGCAGACCTTCAGCAACGCCGTCGTGGCCGCCTGCATCTCGTCGGTGGCGCCCATCGGCATCGGCATCAGCCACGGCTGGCGCCCGACCGGCGAGCCGATGGTGGTCACCTCGAGCAGCGAAGGCCGGGTGCACGAGCTTGACGACGAGCCCGCGCTGGACGCCTACCTGAACCGCCTTGGCGCTCCCGAGACGGTCTACCGCGACCGCTCCGAGTTGCAGCAGTTCGCGCTCAGCCGCCCCCTTGGCGTACAGCGGCGCAGCGGGATCGAGGTGCGCAACATGAGCACCGAGGTGGATGTCGACGGCCGCTCGATCGGCGGTGGCGGCGACCTGTCGCTCGGTGGCCTGACCTGGGCCATGGAAGGCGATGAGGATTCGGTGCTGAACGCGTCGGCCGAGGCCTGCCGGTCGGCGATCGACCAGCTCGGCGACCGCAGCCCGGTGGGACTGCTGACGTTCAGCTGTGCCGCCTGCCGGGCCGTGCTGGGAGACGACGGCATCGCGAAGGAGGGTGCCCGCATCGCCGAACAGGCGCACGGGGTCCCGTTCGCGGGCTTCTACACCTACGGCGAGATCGCTCGTACCAAAGGCATCAACGGCTTTCACAACCAGACCATGGTGGTCATGGCTTTGGGCTGAGCCGTCCCGCGCCGCGGCCGGGATGATCGTCGAGGAGGGAGGCACCGGTCGTGTTCGGCGAGGGACTTGCCGCTCAGCAGCTTGTCGAACTGCTGGCCGTTGTGTCATCCAGCGACGACGAGGAGAGCGCCGTCCGGGCCGCGGTGGAGCGGGCGGCCGAGACACTGGAAGCCGAGATCGGTGCCGTCGTCCTGGACGGCACCGTCGTGCAGGCGGTCGGGCTGCCGCGGGGCTCCACCGGCTACGACGCGCTCGCGGCCGTCTCACCGGGGGCGGGCCAGACACTGGACCTGTCCGCGGTCGGCTTGTGCCATGTCGGATCGGCGCATCTCGGGGCCGCCGGGGAGGGCATTCTCGTGCTCGCCCGGCGCGAGCAGGCCTTCTCGGTGGCGGAGCGCAATCTG
Source organism: Actinoplanes sp. NPDC051411 (assembly GCF_040682075.1). NCBI lineage: Bacteria > Bacillati > Actinomycetota > Actinomycetes > Micromonosporales > Micromonosporaceae > Actinoplanes > Actinoplanes sp. NPDC051411. Next base: position 12,507 of record NZ_JBFBAD010000121.1, read on the forward strand.
ATCCGGGGCATGGCCCGGGTTCTCGGTCTGACGCTGCGGATGCTGCGCACCCTGGACGCCGAACGCCGCCGGCAGCGGGTGATGCAGCACCTGTACACGCTGCAGCGGGCCATTTCCCGGCGGGTTCCGTTGCCCGACGTCCTGGGAATGACCGTCGCCGCCGCTCTGGACGTCCTCGCCAACGGGACCGGGCGGATCCAGCTCTGGCTGATCGATGCTCACGACACCGGCTCGGCCGTCCTGGCCTGCCAGGCCGGTGAGCTGCTGCAGCACGTCGAGGGCGAATCGCGGATCTCGATCGCCGACGATGAACTGTCGGCCGGTGCCATCCGGGCCGACCGGGTTCACGAGCTCGATGCGCGCGCCGACGGCCGGCCGGGATGGTCCATGGCGGCGCCTGTGCACGAGCACGGCCGTACGGTGGGCGTTCTCACCGTTTCCGCGGAACGCCGCCGCACCGATGCCGAGCGCGACAACCTTCTCTCCTTCGCCGAGCACATCAGCCTGGCGCTCACCGACGCCAAGACGCAACGCGAGATCAACAACGCCATGCACGACACGGTGACCGGGCTGGCCAACCGCGCGCTGTTCACCACACGCCTCCGGGAACTGCTGGTGGAGGACGGCGGCCAGGGCCAGGTCACGCTGCTGTTCATCGACCTCGACCGCTTCAAGGCCGTGAACGACACGCTCGGGCATGCCGCCGGGGATGCGCTCCTGAGTCAGGTGGGGCAGCTCATGCTGCGGACGATCAGGCACGGCGACCTGGCCGGCCGGCTGGGCGGCGACGAATTCGCGCTCGCTCTGCGCGAGACGTCCGAGCAGGACGCGGCGGTGGTCGCTGACCGGATCATCGAGGAGATCGCCCGGCCGTTCCCCGTGCCCGGCGGCCGCGCCGAGGTGGGCGCCAGCGTCGGGGTCGCTTCGAGCCGGCAGGTCGGACTCGACGAGCAGGAGCTGATCCGGCGCGCCGACATCGCCATGTACCAGGCGAAACGGGGTGGCCGCGGCCGGCACGTGGCGTACCGGAACGCCATGGACGCGAGCTCCATGGTGGTCGAGGAAGCGGAGAGCCGCTGGGTGGCCCCGGGCGGTGGACCGGTCACCGCAGCTCGTAGTCTTCGCCGTCGACTTCCAGCGTGACCGGCGCGTCCAGCCGGGCTTCGTCGCCTTCGACCAGGCCGTGCAGCGCGTCCACCCGGTCGACGGACTGGGCCCACACGTCCTGACTGTCTTCGTCGTGCGGGTTGCGCAGGTCGGCCCGCCGCACGTCGAGGAACGCCAGCAGCCAGGTCTTCTCGGCGACGCCGCCGGCCGGAGTGCCATGGGCCTGGGCGCCGGCCCGGGCGACCAGCGCCGGCAGGCCGTCCGGATCGTCCGAGGTCCCGTGCTGCACCGCGGTGTCGAAGAGGATCGCCACCCCGAGCGGCGTACGGATGCCGAGCCGGCGCGCCATCGCGATGGCCGGGTCGTACGTGAGCCGGTCGGCGACGGCGTCCTGGACGCCCCGGAATCGGGGGTCGCCGGCGGCGTGCGCCCAGTCCGCGGCGAAGCCTTCCAGACCTGACGTGCTGGCTGAGCCGCGGTCGGCGAGGTCGCGCAGCCGCGGCAGGTGCCGGGCGAGCGGACTGCCGGGCGCCCGTTCGGTGTACGCGGCCACCACATCACGCACTTCGGTGCTGCTGGTGGTGAAGCCGATCTCGCCGCAGGTGAGGCCCCGGCCGTCGCCGAGATCGCCGCACGCGTCGTAGCGGGCGCTGACGCTGCTGTACTCGAAGACGTTGACCATCTCGTGGGCGACGCGACGCTGATCCGGCGACAAGCTCACGTCGCCGGCACCGGTCGCCGGGTCCGGCCACGGCCGGTCGCCACCGGCCGAGCATCCCGAAATCACCATCGTCAACGCGACGACGACGGGGAATCCTCGCTGGTGACGGCGAATCGTCCGGGCTCCTTTGCGGATGGGGACGGTTCGTTGATACCCATCGACGTTCTGGATCATGCGGGCCCTCCGCGCATCCTCTAACTTCGATGGTGTGCGCAAGCCGCGAATCGTCGGCCGGGCTGCCGTCCCGCGCCGGGACGTCCCTCCCTCCGTCGCCGCACGCCCGGCCCGGCCCGCCGGCAAGGCGAAGGTGGGCCAGGCGATCGGCAAGGCGGTGCCGATGGAACGCTCGCACACCGAGTTGCTCCGGCCGGCCGGGGCCGACCTGCCCCAGCCGGTGTTCGTCGATTCCAGCGGGGTCCGCCGGCGCCGTCTGCGCTGGCTCGCGTACCTGCTCGGGGTGCTTCTGGTCGTGACCTTGGCCGTGGTGGCGTGGAGCCAGCTGGGCGGTACGTCCCGGCCACCGGCCGAGGGTCCGTGCCCGCCGGCGGCCAGCGCGGCGGCCAGCGCGGCGGCACCGGCCGGGTGCCGGCGATGACCGTCTACCACAGCGCCCAGCACGGCGATGCGGCCTCGGAGCCGGAGATGCCGTCCGGGCAGATCCCGGCGGTGCGCCGCCGGCGTTCGACGCTGCGGATCCTGGTGCTGGTCGCGCTGATCGCGCTGCTGGTCATCGTGCTGCTGGTGAAGGCCTACACGAGCCAGGGGCACGGCTCGGACGGGTTGAAGGAGTCGGACGCGGCCGACGACCGCGTGCCGGCCGCGGTCCGCGAGGGCGGCCCGGTGCTCGACCCGCGCGGCGGGCAGCCCCATGCCCATCGACTGCCCGCCGCCACGATCGCGCTGACCTTCGACGACGGACCGGATCCGACCTGGACGCCGAGGATCCTGGCGGTGCTCCGCAAATACGACGTCCACGCGACGTTCTTCATGATCGGCTCCCAGGTGGCCCGGCACCCCGGCCTGGCCCGTCAGGTGGCCACGGACGGCAACGAGATCGGCGCCCACACGTTCACCCATCCGGAACTGGCCGATATCGCCGGCTGGCAGCGGAACCTGGAGTTCTCCCAGACGCAGAAGGCGCTCGTCTATGCGACCGGCGAGTCGACGTCGCTACTGCGCCCGCCGTACTCGTCGGTGCCCGACGCGATCGACCAGGACGGTTGGAACACGATTCAGGACGCGTCCCGCCGGGGCTACGTCACCGTCCTCAACGACCTCGACAGCCGGGACTGGGCCCGGCCGGGGGTCGCGAACATCGTCAAGGGCGCCACCCCGGAGGGCACCGCGGGCGCGATCGTGCTGATGCACGACGCCGGCGGCGACCGGGCCGAGACGGTCGCCGCACTCGACCAGCTCATCCCCCGGTTGCAGCAACGCGGCTATCACTTCAAAACCGTCTCCGCCGCTCTCGGCGGCGAGGTTCCGGGCAACCATCCCGTACGCGCCGGCGACCGCTGGAGCGGGCGTGCGCTCGTCTGGACCGTCCAGGCCGCCGACGGCACCTGGAACGTGCTGTGGCTGACCCTGATCATCGTCGGTGCGCTGACGCTCGCGCGGACGTTCCTGATGTTCTTCGTCGCGCTCGGCCACGCTCGGCGGCGACGAAAAAGGTCGTGGGGGCCGCCGGTCACCGGCCCGGTGTCGATCGTCGTGCCCGCGTACAACGAGGCCGAAACCATCGGCGCGGCCGTCACCTCCCTCGCCACGTCGCGTTACCACCAGACCGAGGTGATCGTGGTCGACGACGCCTCGACCGACGGCACCGCCGAGATCGTCGAGGCGCTCCACCTGCCCAACGTCCGGGTGGTCCGGGTTCCCCCGGGTGGCAAGGCGAGCGCGTTGAACGCGGGCACCGCGCTCTCGCGCTTCGACCTGGTCGTCATGGTGGACGCGGACACCGTCGTCGAACCGGACTCGGTCCACCGGCTGGTGCAGCCGTTCGCCGACCCGTCGATCGGGGCGGTCGCCGGCAACGTCAAGGTCGGCAACCGGCGTACGCTCATCGGCCGGTGGCAGCACATCGAGTACGTGATCGGCTTCAACCTGGACCGCCGCATGTACGACGCGTTCGGCTGCATCCCCACGATCCCGGGCGCGCTCGGCGCCTTCCGCCGCGCGGCGCTGCGGGACGTCGGCGGCCTGAGCACCGAGACCATCGCCGAGGACACCGACCTGACGATGGCGATCCACCGGGCCGGCTGGCGGGTCGTCTTCCAGGATTCCGCCCGCGCCCGCACCGAAGCGCCCTCGACCGTGGCGCAACTGTGGTCGCAGCGCTACCGCTGGAGCTACGGCACGATGCAGGCGATGTGGAAGCACCGCCACGCGATCGTCGAACCGGGGCCGTCCGGTCGCTTCGGCCGGCGGGGACTGCCGTTCATCGTCGCCTTCACCGTGGTGCTGCCGCTTCTCGCCCCGTTCATGGACGTCGTCGCCGCGTACAGCGCCATCTTCCTCAACCGGTGGGAGACGCTCCTCGGCTGGCTGGCGATCATGCTCGTGCAGACGGTCACCGCGGTCCTCGCCTTCCGGCTGGACCGTGAGCGGCTGCGTCCGCTGTGGGCCTTGCCGCTGCAGCAGTTCGCCTACCGGCAGGTGATGTACCTCGTCCTGCTCCAGTCGACCGGGACCGCTCTCACCGGCCGGCTGCTGCATTGGCAGAAGCTGCGCCGGACCGGAGAAGTGACGATGACGACCAGCTAGCGGTCACACCTCATCCGGGCCGGCCGGCGGTGGCCATCGCGGCGTCGTGGTCGTAGAGCCAGGCGATGGCGTCGAACGACCAGCCGGTGGACCCGGCGGCCAGCTGCTCGTCGCGTTCGCGTTGTGCCGGGCCGTCGGGCAGGTGGAAGCGCCTCTTGTTATCCGCCGACATGGCCTGCAGGCGGGTCGCTCGCCGGAGACGCAGCGTCTCGTACCGGTGCAGCGCGACGGCCGGATCCGGCCCCGCCGCGGCAAGACAGGCGGCCAGCGTCGCTCCGTCCTCGATGGCCTGCGCGGCCCCCTGGGCCATGAACGGCAACATCGCGTGGCAGGAGTCGCCGAGCAGGGTCACCCGGCCCCGCGACCAATGATCCAGCGGCGCGCGGTCGAACAACGCCCAGATGAACGCCTCGTCGGCGGCCTCCAGGACCCCGCGCACCTGCGGGTGCCAGCCGTCGAACGCGGCCAGCACGTCGGCCGGGTCGCCGCGGTCGGTCCAGGACTCCCGGGTCCAGCTGTCCTGCTCAATGACCGCGACGAAGTTGACCAGCTGCCCTCCGCCGACGAAATAGTTCACGAAATGCCGTCCCGGGCCGAGCCACGCCTGCATGGTCACCTCGATCGACAGGTCACGCAGCCGGCTTTCCGGGACCAGCCCGCGATAGGCGACACAACCGGTGAACCGGGGACTCTGGGCGCCGAAAAGTCCGGCCCGCACGAGGGAGTGGATGCCGTCCGCGCCGACCAGCACGTCGGACTCGGCGCCGACGCCGTTGGCGAACTGCGCCCGCACCCCGTCGCCGGTGTCGGTGAACCCGGCCAGCCGGTGCCCGAGATGGATCCGCTCGGCCGGAATCGCCCCGGCCAGCGCGGCGATCAGGTCCGCCCGATGCATGTGGTAGTACGGGAATCCGAACCTGGCTTCGACCGGCCCGGCCAGAGGCGCGCGCTGCAGGGTGCGGCCGTCATTCCAGCGACGCTGGTGCAGCGCCAGCGGTCTCACCGCAGTCCGGGCGAGCGCCTCGGCCAGACCCAGGCGGTGCAGAACACGCGACGCGTTCGGGCTTATCTGGACCCCGGCGCCGATCTCGCCCAGCGCGGGCGCCCGCTCGTACAGGTGAACGTCGAGGCCGGCGGCCAGCAGCGACAATGTCGCGCTCAAACCGCCGATCCCGCCTCCGACAACATTGACCGAGATGCCCTGTGAGTACATCGTCGTCCCTCCCGTGCCGTCGGGCGGTCGCACGCGTCCGTCCAATGGCGACGAATCCCCGCTTGCTCTACTTCGATGTAGCACGAAACAGCTCAAGACCGATACGCCACGGGTGGTTTTGATCTCACCGGGGATGCGAGGGGCAACTCCGTCCCGGCCGGGCCTGCAAGATAGGGCGCCGAACGGACGAGAGGTCACCGGATGCTGCACTACCTGATGCCACTGATCTCGTCCCCGTGGCTCTACGTCATCATCTTTCTGCTGGTGGCGGTCGACGGCTTCGTCCCGGTCGCCATGTCCGAGGCCATCATCATCGGCCTCGCCGCCCTCTCGACGACCGGCTCACCCCACCTGGTCCCGCTGGCCGTGTCGGCCGCCGCGGGCGGCATGGCCGGCGACCGATTCTCCTACTACGTCGGAAGCAAGGCCGGCCCCCAGCTCAGGAACGGCAAGCTGGCCCGGGCGAAGGAGACGGCCGAGCGGACCCTCCTCCGGCAGGGCGCCGCCGCCATCGTGATCGCCCGCTTCATCCCGTACGGCCGCACCGCCAGCACCCTGACGGCCGGTTCGGTCCGGCTGGCGCTACGCCCGTTCTACCTGGCCAGCGCGGTGTCGAGCGTCCTGTGGGCGGCCTACTCGCTCGGCCTGGGCCGGCTGGGCGGCGCGGCCTTCGCCAACTCCCCGGTCCTGGGCGCCGCCTTGGGCATCGCCCTCGGCTTCCTGCTGGCCGGCCTCCACTCGGCGGTCAAGCGCGTACGCCTCCTGCTCCGCCCGCCCCTGGCCGCCGCCGAAGAGCCGCTCCGCATAGCCGAGGAAGTCAGCTGACGGCCCACGCCACGGCCAGCGCGGCAGGGGAGTTCGGTCGCGTACAGGTCGGGCTCTTCGAAGGGGGCGAAGGGGCCGCCTCGGGCGGGCTCGTTCAGGCGGGTGACGCGCGCCGTGCGGTCCAGCCACGCTCGCGGCGGTGGCAGGAAGTCGCCGGGGAACCGGGAGAAGCCGGACGGCACCTCCACGCGGCGGGTCAGCTGCTCGGGCGGGGATCGCGGCGTCGGTGCCGAGCGACCATCCGGCGTCCTCAGGCACGTCGGGCCAGCGGGTGGCCCGCAGGCGGGCGCGCAGGTCCTCGATCTCGGCGGTGGTCGCGTGCGGGGTGAAGGACTCAACCGTCTTCGGAGTAATCGACACCGCCAAAAGCTGTGACGGTGTCGCCGCTCTGGTGGTGTCGTGACTTGACCGTGGTCGAGCAGTTCCTCAACACCCTCGACGAAAGAACCTTCACCTGGCACGGGCGGAAACGCGTCACCCTGTCCGCCTGGCTCGAGACGCATGGCCTGGTCACCGTGGGCCAACAGTTGCACTCCTCCGACCTGGCCACCACCGTCGCCCTCCGCACCGCCCTGCGGGACGCGCTGACCGACGGCACCGACGGGGGAAGATCGCACAGACACTCGCCGGCTTCGCCTTGCGGCTGGCGCCGGGCCCGTCCGGTGGGCTGCGCATCGGGGCCACCGGCGGCGTGGCCGGCCTGGACACGATCGTCGAGACGGTGGCCGAGAGCGTGGCCGGCCGCGGCTGGAGCCGGCTGAAGTTGTGCGCCGCGGACGACTGCCGGTGGGCTTCTACGACACGTCCCGCAACGGCGGCGGCCGCTGGTGCGCGATGGAAGCCTGCGGCAACGCCGCCAGCGGTAGTGATCAGCAGAATTGCGCCATTTAACTAGGGTGATTGCCGTAGGGATTCGACGGCGCGGATGGGTCGACCGGAGGCGGTTCCACAGGCTATGGGTGACGGGGGGCTCGCGGCGGTCTTCAGAGGCCTCGCGGCCGACGCGGCGAGGGCGGCGGGCAACATCGCGCATTCGGTTGCCCGAATCACGGAGAAGACCGCGGAAATCGAGGAGTCGAATCTGCGGAGCCTGCTCGACAGTGACTCCCGGGTCGCGGAATCGTTCAAGAACCTCGGGCGCGACCCGGCTGCGGGTGGCTGGTCCGGAGCACGGTATGTCCGATCGCCCACTCAAGAGGCCGCCGACGCCTACGCGGCCATCCGCGCGAGCACCGGCGACGTCTCGTCGATCGCCCGGAACACCGGGATCGAGGAGGGCGTCATCGCACAGGTCAAGAACCACTTGTTCATGAGCGAGCACGACATCCCGGTCGGCCCCGGCCGGATCGAACGCGGCAACTTCACCGCCGACGAGCACCTGGCCGATCTTTGGGGCAAGGCGGGGAAGGGCACGCTGAGCGAGGCCGAGGCGACCGAGTTCCGGGCCCTGATGTCGCACGAATACGTGGAGAGCCGGCTGATGGAGTCCGGTCTGCCCTACCGCTCGGCTGACCCCGAATCGTGGGATGACGACGGCGACATCGTGTTCAATCCGCAGCACTTCGGGGCACACGAGGCCGCACCCCATTCGGTGACCGGCTCGACCAGGCATTGGAAGGCTCTGGGCCTAGGCTCGCCGGAAGAGCCCATCGCTCCGGACCTGTCAAATATCGACGGCGTCGTCGACGCCGCGCGGAGAGGACTCGGCCTGTGAACATGACCCGCTCGGAGGCGACGCTCGCCCGGCTGATGGCGGTGAATTGGAAGGACGATGCGGCGTTCGATCACCGCAGTGCGCGCATGCGCCTGATGCGCGAGTTCCTGCGGCGCTCCGCCTGGTGGGCTCAGCAGTTCGGCGCGCCCGAGTCGTGGCCCTTCTACGACATCGCCGAACAGGTGGCACCGGGCGTGCTGGTGCCCGAGGACTTGACCGCACGCCTGGATGAGTTGATCCGCACCCAGGTCGGCTGGCCGGCGGTGGCCGTGACCTGCCGGGCGGCCCTGCATTGGGCGGCTGTCCTCGACGCCGGCGCACGGCCGGACGGCGGGGAGGACCCGTACGAACCGCTACTGCTGTTCTTCGAGCGCGGCGGCCTCTTCACCACCGAGAGCGGCTTCATCGAGGTGTTCGGCGGATCGGTGCGGCGGCGGACCTGGCCGGAGTACCTCGACAGCAAGCCGGCTGACATCCGCCCAGCGGCTCTTGCCGCGCTGGACGAAGCCGACCGGTAAGGAGAACCTCGGTGGCGGTCGACGATCTCCCGATGCCGGTGGTGAACTTCCTGAACGTCATCGGGGTGCCGTGGCCATACGTCGACGAGGACGCGGTCCTCCGGTTCGCCAAGGTGGTCCGCGAGTTCGCGCAGGCGGTGGAGAACACCCACCGGGAGGCGACCGACACCGTTTCCCGGATCGCCGAGGCGCATCAGGGCAGCTCGACCGAGGTGATGAACTCGGGCTGGTCGCGAATGTCCGCCGGTCACGTTCATGAACTCGTCGACGCCTGTCACGTGGTTGCGGACGCTCTGGACGCGGCCGCCGGGTACATCGTGGCGCAGAAGCTGGAGGCCATCGGCATTCTGGTCGGGATGGCCGCCGCGTTCGTGGCTGACCAGGCGGCCGCCGTGGCCACCGCGGGTCTCGCCGAGGCCGCGGTGCCGCTGATCGTCGAAGGTGCGGAGCGCGTGGTCAAGTCCCTGGTGATGGACCTCGAGCAGCACGTGATCGGCAAGGTCGTCGAGGCCGGAGCGAAACCCCTGTTCGCGAAGGTGGAGGCGGCGATGTCGGGCCTCGACTGGGGCAACGCGGGCGGCGACGCACCCACGGGCGGTCATGGCTTCTCGGTCGACCCGGCGGCGGTGCGCGGCCACACTGCGGCGCTGCGCGACCAGGCGGCCACGATGCGGTCCCACGGCGACGCGTTCCAGGCCGCCGTCGCCGGCCTCGGCTTCTGACCGCGGCGCGGGGATCTGAGGCGCCCGGGCCGCGAGCGCGTGCAGCCGGGCCCGGGACGGCGATGTCTTCGACGAATCGGTGCCGAGGGCCGGGATGCCGGCCGGTCACGCGGCCGGCCGAGCCGGGCCTCGCCGGGTGGGCGGGGCCCGGGCAGGCTGGGCCGGGAACTAGGAGGTGGGGTGGACTACGCCGGCGGCGCCGGTGCCTCGGCGTACGGGTTCGGCGGCGGCGGTCAGGCCGCCGTGGCCGGTGAATTCGATGCCGGTTGCGGCGCCCAGTTCGGGGGTGTCCGGGCCGAACGTGTGGCCCAGCGATTCCAACGCCGGGCCGTAAGCGGCGTGGAAAGCCGGCTCGGCCTGGATGCCGGCCGTGTTGCGCTGGGAGGCGCGCGGGGCCGCGATCGCCTCGGGCAGGGTCATGCCGAGGATCAGGCGGTTGACCAGGATCTGCAGCACCGTGGTGATGATGGTGGCGCCGCCCGGTGAGCCCGTCGCGAGGAACGGCTTGCCGTCCTTGAGGACGATCGTCGGGGACATCGAGCTGCGCGGGCGCTTCGACGGGCCGGGCAGGTTGGGGTCGGGGGCGGTGCCCTGGGTGCCGGTGAAGTTGAAGTCGGTGAGTTCGTTGTTGAGCAGGAAGCCGCGGCCCGGCACGACCATGGCGTTGCCGCCGATCTGCTCGATGGTCAGGGTGTACTCGACGACGTTGCCCCATTTGTCGGCCACCGTCAGGTTGGTTGTGCTCTGGCCCTGCTCAGTGGCGCCGCCCGGCGAGGAAGGGGTGCACCCCCAGGCGTGGATGTCGCCGGGGGCCACCGGCGGGACGAAGGCCTTGGTCGGGGAGATCTGGCAGGCGCGCTGCCGGGCCCACGAGTCCGACGCGAGTTTGGTGAGCACCGGCTGCGGCGTGTAGGCGCCGACGTAGCGGCCGCGGTCGGCGAAGGACAGCGCCGACGCTTCGAGGTAGTAGTGCAGCACCTTGGTGAGGTCCTTCGACGACGAGACGCCCGCGGCCGAGAGGATGTTCAGTGCCTCCGAGACGGCCGTGCCGCCGCTCGACGGGGTCGACATGCCGTAGACGTCGAGGCCTTTGAAGTCGGAGTGGGTCGGGGCGGGGCGGCGGACCTGGTAGGCGGCCAGGTCGCGCTGGGTGAGGACACCGGGCCGGATCGGGTACGGCCAGGTGCCGATCGGCTGTGACGCCAGGGGCGGGTGCTGGACCGTTTTGACGATGTCGGCTCCGATCGCGCCCCGGTAGAAGTCACCGATCCCCCGCCGGGCCAGCTCGCGGTAGGTGCGGGCGAGGTCGGGGTTGCGCTGGGTGGTGCCGACCGCGGGCGGCTTGCCGCCGGGCAGGTAGAGCTTCGTGGTCGACGAGAACTGGCCGAACTGGGCCGCGTCGGCGGCGATCTGCGAGTTGAAGGTCGGGTCGACCAGGAAGCCCCGGTCGGCGACTTTCGCGGCGTCGAGGAGTGCGCGGGAGAGCGGCCGGGTGCCCCAGCTGCGGGCGGCCGCGTCCCACGTGGCGAGGGAGCCGGGCACACCGGTGGATAGGCCGCTGTAGACGGCCTCGGAGAAGTCGTACGGCTGGCCGTCGGCCGGGTCGATGAAGTAGCTGGAGGTCATCGTGGCCGGGCCGGTCTCGCGCCCGTCGATGGTCGATACGCGGTGGTGCTGGGCGTCGTAGTAGACGAAGAAGCCGCCGCCGCCGATGCCGGACGAGAACGGCTCGGTGACGCCGAGGGTGGCGGCGACCGCCACCGCCGCGTCGACCGCGTTGCCGCCGCGGCGTAGGACGTCGAGGCCGGCCGCGGTGGCGGTCGCGTCGACCGAGGCGACCGCGCCGCCGTAACCGGTGGCGGTCGCTCCGAGCGTGGGGGCGGCTGAAGCGGGGGCCGCGATCAAGGCGACCGGAAGAACAGCTGCAGCTAGAACCGGCAAGATCCGCATCGATCCTCCGAAGTAGGCAGAGCCGGATATCGGGGACGGACGTCAGCCGCCGTGGAGCCGTCGCTGACACCCGTCGATCCCTGCCTACCAGAGAAACTAGGCGTGCGCCGCCCAAGTCTCGAACATTCCCGCGTAGCGTCCACCGGCCGAGACCAACTCGTCGTGGGTGCCCGACTCGACGATGCCGTGGTCGTCGACCACGATGATGCGGTCGGCGCGCATCGCCGTGGAGAGGCGGTGGGCGACCAGGATCGCCGTGCGCCCCTCCAGCAGCGCGTCGAGTGCCGCCTCGACGCGCAGTTCGGAGTGCAGGTCGAGGTTGGAGGTGGCCTCGTCGAGCACGACCACCCGGGGTTCGGCCAGGAACGCCCGGGCCAGCGCGAGCAGCTGCCGCTCCCCCGACGACACCGACTGGCCGCGCTCGTGCAGCTGGGTGTCGAGGCCGTCCGGCGAGCGCTCGACCAGGTCACGCAGGCCGACCTGGTCGACGGCCGCCCAGACTTCCTCGTCGGTGGCCTCGGGGCGGGCGAAGGCGATGTTCTCGCGCAGCGAGCCGACGAACAGGAACGGCTCCTGGGGCACCACGCCGATCTGCCGGCGCAGCGAGGAGAGGGTGACGTCGCGCAGGTCGTGGCCGTCGATCAGGACGCGTCCCGCGGTCGGGTCGTAGAACCGGGTGACGAGCTTGGCCATCGTCGACTTGCCGGCCCCGGTCGGGCCGACACAGGCCACGGTCTCGCCGGGCGCGATCCGCAGGGAGACTCCGGCGAGCACCGGCACGGAAGGCAGGTAACCGAACGTCACGTCGTCGAAGACGATCTCACCGCGTACGGGGGGAAGGTCGGTCGCCGAGGGCGACTGGCGCACCGAAGGCTGAGTCGTGAGGAGGCCGCGGATCTTTCCGACCGCGGCGCGGGCCTGCTGATATTGGGTGTAGAGCTGGACGAGCTGCTGCACCGGCTGGAAGAACGCGTTGATGTAGAGCACGAACGCGGTCAGCTCGCCGATCGTGAGCTCGTGCCGCAGCACCATCCGGCCGCCGACCAGCAGCATGATCGCCATCGCGATCAGGCCGACCACCGAGGTGCCGGGGCCGTAAATCGCGTTGATCTTGCCGGTGTAGGTGTTGGTGTCCTTGTAGTTGCCGACGACCTCGCGGTGGTCGACGATGTTGCGCTCGCCCCGGTTGTGGGCGATCACCACGCGGATGCCGTTGAGGCTCTCGGCCAGGCTGCCGAGCATGAACGCGATCGCGTCGCGCTGCCGGTTGTAGCCGTGGTCGGCGGCGTGCCGGAACCAGAGCGACATGACCACCAGCGGGGGCACGACCAGCGCGAGCGTGATCAGGGCCAGCGTGAGGTCGTAGTGGATCAGCACGGCGGTGACCACGACCATGGTCAGCGCCTGGATGCCGAACTGGGCGAAGCCGTCCTGCAGCAGGTTCTGCAGCGACTCCACGTCGGAGGTCATCCGGGTCAGGATGACGCCGGCCTTCTCCTCGGTGTAGAAGTCGAGCGACATCCGCTGGAGGTGCGCGAAGACGCGGACGCGCAGGTCACGGGTGGCCGAGGCGGCCAGCCGGGCGGTCTGGCGCATGCGGGTCGCGGTGGCGAAGCCGGTGGCGACGACCGCGGCCACGAAGATCGCGGTGGCCCACACCAGCACGGTCATGTTGTGCCGGGCGATGCCGTGGTCGATGCCGATCTGCACCAGCGCCGGGCCGGCCTGCAGCAGCGTGGTCTCGACCAGCACCGCGATCGCCGAGGTGACCAGGTAGGCCGGGTGGCCGAGCAGCAGCCGCCCGAGCGTGATCTTGCCGCCGCGGTCGCCGAGCGGGTCGTAGTGGACGTGCGGGTCGCCGTGGTCGGGCTCGCTCGCCTCCAGTTTGGCGACGCCGGCCGCGAGGTCGGCCGGGATGCCGGCGAACGGCAGCCCGTTGCCGCCGCCCCCGTTGCGGCCGGCCGCGCCGACCACCGAACGGCCGCCGCCCTGGAACCCGCCGAAGCCCCCACCGAACATGCTCACGCGAGTACCTCATCGTTCTCGTCTTCGACTTCCAGCGACGCCAGCACGCGCCCGTAGCGCGGCTCGGTGGCGAGCAACGACGCGTGGGTGCCGTCGGCGACGACCCGGCCGCCCTCCATCAGCACGACCCGGTCGGCCAGGCTGATCGTGGAGAGCCGGTGCGCGACGATCAGCGTGGTGCGGCCCCGCATCTGGTTGCGCAGCGACTCGTGAATGCGCTGCTCGACGGTCACGTCGATGGCGCTGGTCGCGTCGTCGAGGACGAGCACCGGCGGGTTCATCACCAGGGCGCGGGCGATCGCGATGCGCTGCCGCTGGCCGCCCGAGAGCGTGTAGCCGCGCTCCCCGACCACGGTGTCGTAGCCGTTCGGCAGGTCGCGGATGAAGCCGTCGGCCCCGGCCGACTCGGCGGCCCGCACCACGTCGGCCCGCGAGGTGTCCGGCCGCCCGTAGGCGATGTTGTCGTGGATCGACACCGAGAACAGGAACGGTTCGTCGGGCACGATGCCGACCTGCTCGCGCAGCGAGGTCAGCTTCAGGTCGCGGACGTCGCGCCCGTCGATGGTCACCCGGCCGCCGGTCACGTCGTAGTAGCGGGCGGCGAGCCGCCCGAGCGTGGACTTGCCGGAGCCGGTCCCGCCGACCACGGCCACCGTTTCTCCCGGTCGGACGCGCAGGTCGAGGCCCTGCAGGGCCAGGGTTCCATTGGGGTACGCGAACGAGACGCCCTCGAACGCGAGATCGCCCTTCAGCCGAGTCTCACTCGCGGTGGGCCGATCCGTCACGTCGGACGGCGTATCGAGGATCTGGTAGATCCGCTGGGCCGAGGCCGCCGCCCGCTGGCCCATCATGATGATCATGCCGAGCATCCGGAACGGCGGCTGGAGCATCAGCACGTACGAGTTGAACGCGACGATCGTGCCGACCGTGGTGTGCCCGTTGATCGCCATGATCCCGCCGAACAGCAGCACCAGGGCGAGCCCGAGCCGTGGCAGGTTGTCCATGACCGGGCTCCACCGGCTGCTGATCTTCGTGTCCTGGACGTACGCCCAGCGGACCCGGTCGGCGGTCTCGGCCAGCGTGCGCAGCTGGCGCCCCTCGGCGGCGAACGACTTGACGATGCGGACGCCCTGGATGTTCTCGTCGACCACGGTCGCCACCTGGGCCAGCCGGGACTGGATCAGCCACGACACCGGGAACGTCCTCTTGCGCATGACCACGCCGAGCACGCCGACCACCGGCATCGTGAGCATGGCGACGATGGCCAGCGGCACGTTGATGGCCAGCATCAGCACGAACGCGACCACGGCGATCGTGCACTGCACGATGATCGACGGCCCGAAGGTCAGGTACATCTGGATCGAGCGGATGTCGGAGTTGGCCCGCGACATCAGCTCGCCGGTCTGCACCCGGTCGAAGAAGCCGAACGACATCCGGTTCAGGTGGGTGTACATGATGTTGCGCAGGTCGTATTCGAGCTCGTACGCCGTGCGCAGCAGCAGGAACCGGGCGACGAAGTTGATCAGGCCCTGGAAGATCGCCAGCGCGATGATCCACCACACGTACTTGGCGAGCGGGTCGACGTGGGTGCTGACCGCCTTGTCGATGCCGATGCGGACCAGGTTGGGGATCTGCACCTGCACGATCAGCCCGGCGAACGAGAGGGCGAGCGAGGTGAACAGCAGCGCGCGGTGGGCCAGGACCAGTGGCAGCGCACGCCGAAGCCAGCTGAGCCGGACGTCCGGGTGAATGGACGCCTTGGGGGCGCGGCGACTCAAGGCGCCTCCTGAGCACACGAGTATCAAGTAGCACGAGGTATTTAGCTTGGCTAACAATACTCCCCGGGCGCGGCGATGCGAGCGTGACGAGAACCACCCGCCGACTCGGGCGCCGCTATTAACCCACGCCGAACGGCTCCGGCTCGACCGGTTTACAGGTGGTGCCGGGCGCGGGGGTGGCCAGCGTGATCAGGTAGTGGTCGACCAGGCCGCTCACGCACCTGGTCTTGTTGTAGGCGACGTGGCCCCAGCCGCGGTAGCGCAGCAGCACCGCCTTCGGGCCCATCTCCTCGGTCACGTGGGCGGCCCAGGAATAGGCGGTCGCCGGGTCGTGGGCCGCGTTGACCAGCAGCACCGGGATGGCGGCCGGAGTGAGCGGGGCCTGCGGGTTGGCGGGCTTGTTCGGCCAGCCCAGGCAGCCGGAGGTGGCCGTCACGGCGAGCGGCGACGCGAGGATCTGAGGCGCCCGGGCGGCGAGCGCGTGCAGCCGGGCCCGGTATTGGGTGACGTCGCCGGCCGGCAGGTTCCAGTCGGCGCAGAAGACGGCCGGGAAGCTGTGGTCGGTCAGGTCGGGCGCGGCCTTCCGGCCGGCCGGGACCAGCGACCGGGCGTCCCGCAGGTAGTACGCGAACGAATACCACTGCGGGTCGTAGAAGGCGGCGAACGCGGCCGCGAGCAGGTCGGACAGGCGCAGCTTCTTCAGGTGGTCGTACGGGTCCTCCAGCGTGCCGGCCCGCGCCCGCGCCATCAGCCCGGCCCACAGCGCGCGGATGTCCTGGCCGCGCACCACGCACCGGGTGTCGCGGGTGCACCAGGCGATGAACTGCTCGAACGAGTCCTGGGCGGCGTCGGTCTCCTGGGTCAGGAAGTCGTCCACGCCGACGGTGTGGTCCATGACGCTGTCGAGCGCCAGCGCGCGGAGCCGGCCCGGGAACATCTGGGCGTACTGCTCGCCGAGCAGGGTGCCGTAGGAGGCGCCGTAGAAGCTGATCTGGTTGACGTTCAGCGCGGTCCGCACGGCGTCCATGTCGCGGGCCACGCTGGCGGTGTCGACGTGGGCGAAGACCGGTCCGGTGTGCTGGGCGCAGTCGGCGGCCAGCCTGCGGTTGTACGCGACGGTGTCGTCGTACGCCTTCGGCGAGTCGATCAGCGGCGACGGCGCCCGGTCGACGAGCTCCTGCGAGCAGAGCACCGGCGCGCTGCGGCCCACCCCGCGCGGGTCCATGCCGACCAGGTCGAAATATCGGGCCAGGGTGCTGGTGAAGAAGCCGGACGCGTTGAGCACCATGTCGACCGCCGACCCGCCGGGGCCGCCCGGGTTGACCAGGAGTTCGCCGATGCGGTGGGCCGGGTCGGTGGCCGCGCGGCGGGCGATGGCGATCGAGGCGGCCGGGCCGGCCGGGTCGGACCAGTCGGCCGGCACCTTCATCGTGCCGCACTGCACCTGGGCGTCCTCGGGGCACGCCGACCACGAGATGACCGGGGTGGGTGCCGCCTGCGCCTGCAGCGCCGGCACGCCGTACGCGAGAACGGTTGTGATCGTCACCAGCGCGGCCGGCACCGGCCGCGTCCAAGCTCGCACCGTTGGTCTCTCCGCCCTGCGGCCGTCGGACCGCGCGGCCCCATCTTCGAACGGGCGGCGCGGCCGGGTCCGGCGAACCGGCGAGATTCACTGGGCTGCTGCGCTCGATCGCGCGTGCGCCGCTGGGAGTTGATGAGTTCCGGTCGCGCCCGACGACGGCTTCGCCGGCGGCGTTCGCGGC
>NZ_JBFBAD010000122.1:0-29398 GCF_040682075.1 Actinoplanes sp. NPDC051411
CCACCCGACTACCCGCACTACTGGCCGACACCCACCGACACCTCAGCCACCACCCCCACCTCGCCAACCAGATCCACGCCATCACCAACGCCACCGACCGCGTCCGACTCGAAACCGAACGCCACCGCGGCGGCGGCCTCCCGTCCTGAGACGCTCAGCCGATGGCGTCCTGGACCGTGGAGTGCAGCGCGAGCATGCGGTCCAGGTTGACGACCTGGATGATCGTCGCCACGGTCGGTCGCAGTTCGGCCAAATGCAGTGCCGCGCCCCGGTCGGCGGCCCGCTTGTGCATTTCGACGAAGAGGCGGAGGCCGCTGGAGTCGCAGAAGCTGAGGCCGCCCAGGGCCAGGACGAGGCGGGTCGCGCCGGCGTCGAGGGCCGCGTCGGCCGCCGCGCCCAGGATGTGCATGCTGTCGCGGTCGAGTTCGCCGCGGACGGTCAGCACGGTGGCCGAGTCACCCACCTTCTCGGTACTTACCTGCAGCAGGTCGTCCGTCATCAGTTCTCCTCCTGGGCGACCTGGGGCACGGTGTTCAATGCGGCCGCGGCCGACCACTCTACGAGCATCAATGTGGCGTCGTCGGAGGGTGGCCCACCCTGGTGCTCCAGCACGGCATGGGCGAGCCGGCGCAACGTCTCGGGCGCCGGCAGGCCGGCCGCGGCGTGCTGCTCGGCCAGGTCGACGAGGCGGGTCACGCCGAACCGGTCGCCCTTGGGCGTACGCGCCTCCGTGACGCCGTCGGTGTGCAGCAGCAGACGGTCCTCCGGTTCCAGCAGCTCCTCGCCCACCTCGACCTTCGGGTCGTCGAGGCCCAGCGGCATGCGGCGGCCGCCGGAGAGCTCGCGCGCCACCCGGCCGCCGCGCAGGACCAGCGGCGCCGGATGGCCGGCGTTGAGGTATCGCACGCGGCCGGTGTCCAGGTTGAGCTCGGCCAGCACCGCGGTCGCGAAGCGACTGTCCGAGAACTGCCCGGTCAGTGCCGCGTCGGCCGCACGCGCCTGGTCGCAGAGGTCCTGACCGCTTCGCCGGGCGGCCCGGACGGCGGACAGCGCGACCGCGCACGTGATCCCGGCCTCGAGACCGCGGCCCGCGGCGTCGAGAACGGCCAGATGCAGGGTGGATCCGTCGAACCCGTAGTCGAAGCCGTCCCCGCCGACCTCGTAGCACGGCTGCAGGACCGCGGTGACCACCGCGCGCTCGGCGCTCGCGGTCAACGGCGGCAGCAACTGCCAGAGCAACTCGGCGGCGGTCGACATCGGCCGCGTCCGGCGGCTGCGCTCGAGCAGCTCGCCGCGGTCGGTGATCGTGGCCAGCAGGTGCCCGACCAGTCCGGCCACCAGCTCGCATCGGCGCGAGAACTCGGGATCGGGGGTAGGCACCCCGACGAACTCCAGCACCCCCAGACGGTCGGTGCCGTCGACGATCGGCACCCACCAGCGGTGCTCGTCGCCGTCGTCGGCCTCGGCCGACCGCACCCGGCCGAACACCCGGCCGGCCAGCGAGCCGCTCACCGGAATCGGATCCGGCATCGCCTCGCCGGGTTGAGGCAGCGGGTGCAACGCCACCTGCTCGTAGTCGACCAGCCAGACCCGGGTGTGCAGGCCCAGCGGCGAGATCGCCGCGTCGACCGCCGGCGCCAGATCGTCGGGCTGCCACAGATGGGCCCCGGCGAGGATCTGGCGGACGACCTCGAACCATCGCGCATCGATCGCTGGATCCATGGCGCCACCTTAGACCCGGGACCACGAATCAGCTGGCCAGGAGCAGGACGCGAGGCCCGTACGGTGTCCTCGGCGCCGGCGTACGACGATGCCGGGGGCGCCGATCTGTTTGACCGGCCGGGCGGCGGGTAGCCGCAGCACGCCCTGGAGGCTCATGACGGCCGGCCGGTCGGTGATGAACCAGCTTATCGGCGGACGAGAGGCGGACCGATCATGACGGCGGCATCAGGCCGGCGGTCGACTGCCGCGGATCCGGCCGACGCCGGACTCGGCGCGCAGGAGGATCTGCGGGCGTTGTTCGGGCAGTCCACCGCCGTCTTCGCGTCGCTCGCGGGGCCGGCCCACCGGGTGGAGACGGCGAACACGGCGTTCTTCGCGATCGCCGGCGAGGAACGGGCTCGCACCGGCGTCGCCCTCGTGGACCTGATGCCCGAGCTGGCGGGTCAGGACTTCGTCTCTCTGCTGGACCAGGTCTATCGCACGGGTGCGCCGTACACCGGCCGGGACGTCCGGGTCGAGCTGGGCACCGGCCCGCACGCACGGGAGGCGTTCTTCGACTTCACCTGCGAGCCGCGCCGGGACGCCGGCGGCGAGGTGACCGGCATCCGCCTGCTCGGCGTGGAGACCACCCAGGTCAAGCAGGCCCAGCGGCTGATGGCCGAACACCGGGCCCTGCTGGAGCAGATCGCTCGTCAGGCCCGTTCTGGGACGACTTCCGGGAGCTGGCCGGCCAGGCCGGGCTGGCCGCCTGCTGGTCCACTCCGATCCTGGCCCGCGACGGCGGCCTGCTGGGCACCTTCGCCATGTATCACCGCACCCCGCGCGTCCCGCAGGAAACCGATCTCGCCCTCGCCCGGGTCTTCGCCGGCACCGCGGCCCTGGCCATCGAACGCCACCACATCGAACAGGAGAAGGCGGCCGCCGAAGCACGCGCCGAGTCGGCCCGGGCGGCCCTGGCCGAGGCGGTGCAGGTCGAGCGGGAGCTGCGCGCGCAGGCCGAGCAGCGCGCCGCGGCCGCCGCGGAACTCGCCGCCCAGATGCGTACGGCCGCGGCCGCGCAGGCCGCTTCGCCGCATCCCGAGCGCTGTCAGCTCGGCGGCGCGGCCGGCTGCACCGAGGCGGCCGAGATCAAGATCGCCGATTCGTGGGGCGACGCGGCGTGGGGCTGCCCGGCCCACGTCGAGGAAGCGATCATCAGCGTGCGGTCGGTGTTCATCGCCAGCGAGGAACTCGGCGGGCTGGCCGCCTACGTCAGCCGCTGACTTCGATGCGTCTCGGAAGCTCGGAGCTTCTCCGAGAAAATCTATGGCTGACGTACTAGACATTCTCGCGGCGACCGGTTAATGTTCCTGGTGTTGACAAACGAGATCGTGGAAAGACGCCGACAGGGTGACCGAGCGTCAAGCAGGGCCCGGACTCATGTGGTGGGCTCGCTCGGCACGAAGGAAGGCAGCACGAAGTAAGGCATGCCGAAGTAGGGCATGTGGCAAGGCACGTGGAAGTGAAGACCCTGACGTAGTTCCAGGTCGGGGCACCTGCCTACGCGGCAGGCAGCCTGTCGCACGTGTTCGGGGCCATGAAGTTGCGTGGGGCTTCGACACCGGCAGGCCGCAAGACAGCACGACAGATGTTGGAAGCAGAGGAAAGGGAGGGCTGAACACCGTTGGATCGCCCGTTACCAGGACGCAGTTCCAATCCTGGGCGGTCACCGCAGTTTCCATCGAACGAGAGGTGGTCTTCGGTCACGCTTATGCGATCCTCGCACCCCACGCCGCCGACGGCGGCCGGTGCGGATACGACAACCCGACGAACCTGTCGGTAGATGGTGTCCAACTCATAGCCCTGGGCCCCGGCGCTTCTGCGCCGGGGCCCTCGTCATGGAGAGATGTATATGGCCCAACCCGACGACATGTTCGGCGACGACGACTACCCCGCCTACACGATGGGCCGCGCCGCGGAGATCACCGGCGCCTCGCAGGACTTCCTGCGCCGGCTCGACGACGCGAAACTGATCACCCCGTTCCGATCGGCCGGCGGACACCGCCGCTACTCCCGCTACCAGTTGCGCCTTGCCGCGCGGGCCCGCGAGATGGTCGAGCACGGCACCGCCCTGGAAGCCGCCTGCCGGATCATCATTCTCGAGGATCAGCTCGAAGAGGCCCTCCGGCAGAACGAGGACCACAAGCGCCGGCAGAAAAACGACGCCTGACCGGCGATGACACGTCGACCCCGGGCCGCGCCGCCAGTGCCGCGGCCCGGCCGACCGGCGTCTCGGTGGAACGCGAAGAACGACCGACCGCAGGACTATCCGCGGTCGTCGTCGCTCAGCATGGTGTGCCGCTGGCCTCCGGCATCAACCGGGTTCGCTTCGAACGGAAAACGCCTCCGCCGTCGTGCTTCCTCGCTGTTGTCAACGGCGACCGGCTCATTAGCGTCGATCGATGTATCGGACGACTGGCGAAACATGGCTTCGCTGTCGTTCTCGGTCCATTCCTTCATGAGACGAGTCGTCTTCCTCTTGGGATTGCTGCTGAGCCACGCGAAGTCCGCTACGGCGCGGTGACCGTCTCGACGTGACTGGATTTCCGGCAGAGCCGTGAGGGAACACCTGTGGCGGGTTTGGCCAGGCCCTACAAATCGCCCGGCTCCACAAATTCGGTGTTCCGCCACCAGGATACTGCCCCGCCGGCTGACGCGTTGCCGACGGACTGAACGGTTGGCCGCGCGCGGTACGGGGTACGCCGGATCCAGTTGGCGTCCCGCCGTCGGAGCGCCGGAAAATTGGACGGACTCCCATGGGCCACGACCTGCCGACCCGACCGGACGCCGACGACCACGCGTCCCGGCCTGCCGACGATCATGCGTCCCGATCGGCGGCCGAACAGAACTCACGATCCACCGCCGAGCAGGATTCCCGGGCTCTCGCCGGGAAGGTGACCGACGCCGGGGCGGGCGAGGAGCTGCTGGCCGCCGCCGAGGACGCCGCCGAGGCTGCCCGCTCCCCCGAGGCGCCGCTCGGCCGGCCGGGCCGGCCGATCAACCGGCGTTCGCCTTTCGTGGTGGGCCTGCTCGGCGCGGCCGGCGTCGCCGTGACGTACGGGTTGATCAAGTTGCTGGCCGCCTCGCGCGAGGTCCTGCTGCTGGTCGGCGTGGCCCTGTTTCTGGCCATCGGGCTGGAGCCGGCCGTCCGATGGTTCGCCCGGTGGATTCCCCGCGCCGCCGCCGTCGTCACCGTCATCGTCCTGGTGCTCGGCGTCGTGGGCGGCTTCATCGCCGCGGCCGTCCCTCCGCTGGTGTCCCAGAGCGCCCAGCTCGTCCACCGGCTGCCGCAATATCTGAACGAACTGCAGGACCGCAGCTCGCTGCTCGGCCGGCTGAACGCCCAGTTCCACGCCCAGCAGCGCATCGAGACGCTGCTCTCGGGTAACGGCCAGAACATCTTCGGTGGCCTGCTCGGCGCGGGCCAGATGGTGCTGAGCGCGACGGCGGCGGTCGCCACCGTACTGGTGTTGACCATCTATTTCCTGGCCGACCTGCCCCGGATCCGGCAACTGATCTACCGGCTGATGCCCAACAGCCGCCGGCCCCGGGCCATCCTGATCGGCGACGAGATGTTCGCCAAGGTGGGCGCGTTCGTCCTCGGAAACCTGGCGACCTCGTTCCTGGCCGGGGCGAGCACGTTCCTGTGGCTGCTGATCTTCGGGGTGCCGTACCCGTTGCTTCTGGCCCTGATGGTGGCCCTGCTCGACCTCATCCCGATCGTCGGGTCGACCATCGGCGGCATCATCGTGTCGCTGGTCGCGCTCAGCGTGTCGATTCCGATCGCCATCGCGACCGCGGTGTTCTATCTGGTGTTCCGGCTTCTCGAGGACTACCTGATCGTCCCGAAGATCATCGGCAAGGCGGTCGAGGTCCCGGCGACGGTCACGGTGGTGGCGGTGCTGTTCGGCGGCGCGGTTCTGGGGATCATCGGAGCCCTCATCGCCATCCCGGTCGCCGCCGCGGCACGAATCCTGCTGATGGAAACGGTGTTCCCGCGACTGGACCGCGCCTGAACGCGGCGGCGGCCGGATGAAGTCGCCGGCCGCCGGACGAACGGAACGCTAGGAGTTCGAGCCGCCGGTGGCCTTCGAGCCGTCGGGGCCGACCGCGAACCAGGTACCCGTCACGCCCTGGCCGGAGCAATCGCTGCCTCACTCTACGAGCAATCGGCCCGGGCCTGTTTTTCGCTGGCAGTGAACGCCGGAAGAGGGTCGCTCGCTTCGCGGTTGAGTCGCACGTACTCAACTTTCCGGAGGTGCCCTGGTGGCGAGCAAACGACTCCCCGTGTTGTTCCTCGACGACATCGTCCTGCTCCCGGGCATGGTCGTCCCGATCGAGCTGGATGAGGCGGCCCAGGCCGCCGTCGACGCGGCCCGCACCTCGGCCGACTCCGAACTTCTGGTCGCTCCGCGGCTGGAGAGCCGCTACGCCGCCTACGGCGTCGTCGCGAGCGTCGAGCGGGTCGGCAAATTCCGCGGCGGTTCGGCCGCCGCCGTCCTGCGTACGAGCGTGCGCGCCCGCATCGGCAGCGGCGTGACCGGGCCCGGCGCCGCGCTGTGGGTCGAGGCCGAAACAGTCACGACCACCCCGTCCGGCGAGCACGTGACCGAGCTGGCCGCCGAATACAAGCAGCTGGTCGTCTCCGTGCTGCAGCGCCGCGAGGCGTGGCAGGTCATCGACTCGGTCAGCGCCATCGACGACCCGAGTGACCTGGCCGACACCGCGGGCTGGGCGTCGTACCTCTCCAACGACCGCAAGCGGGAGCTGCTGGAGACCCCCGACGTCGAGGCCCGGCTGCGGCTGCTCATCGAGTGGACGCGGGACTTCCTGGCCGAGTCCGAGGTCAGCGACAAGATCGAGACTGACGTCCGCGAGTCGGTCGAGAAGCGCAACCGCGAATACCTGCTGCGCGAGCAGCTCAAGGCGATCCGCAAGGAGCTCGGCGAGGGCGACGCGGACGGCACCGACGACTACCGCACCCGGGTCGAGTCGGCCGATCTGCCCGACGCGGTCCGCGAGGCCGCCCTGCGCGAGGTCGACAAGCTCGAGAAGGCCGGCGACCAGAACCCTGAGGCAGGCTGGCTCCGGACCTGGCTCGACACCGTGCTCGACCTGCCCTGGAGCGTCCGCACGACCGACAACACCGACCTGAAGGCGGCCCGGGAGGTTCTCGACGCCGACCACCACGGCCTGAACGAGGTCAAGGAGCGCATCGTCGAATACCTCGGCGTCCGCGCGCGCCGCGAGTCCCGCGGCCTGACGACCGTCGGCGGCCGCGGATCCGGCGCGGTGATCCTGCTCGCCGGTCCGCCCGGGGTCGGCAAGACCTCACTGGGCGAGTCGGTCGCGCGCACCCTCGGCCGCAAATTCGTCCGGGTCGCGCTCGGCGGCGTACGGGATGAGGCCGAGATCCGCGGCCATCGGCGTACGTATGTCGGTGCACTTCCCGGGCGGATCGTCCGGGCCATCAAGGAGGCCGGTTCGATGAACCCGGTCGTCCTGCTTGACGAGGTCGACAAGGTCGGCAGCGACTACCGGGGTGACCCGGCGGCGGCGCTGCTCGAGGTGCTCGACCCGGCGCAGAACCACACGTTCCGCGACCACTACCTCGATCTCGACCTCGACCTGTCGGACGTGCTGTTCATCGCGACCGCGAACGTGCTCGACACCATTCCGCAGGCGCTGTTCGACCGGATGGAGCTCATCTCGATCGACGGCTACACCGAGAACGACAAGGTCGCGATCGCCCGCGACTTCCTGGTGCCGCGGCAACTTTCACGTGCCGCGCTGTCCGAGGACGAGGTGACGGTCACCGAGGACGCGCTCCGCGAGATCGCGGCCAACTACACCCGCGAGGCCGGCGTGCGCTCGCTCGAGCGACTGCTCGCCAAGGCGTTCCGCAAGGCCGCCCTGGGCGACCTGCCGACCACGGTCGGGGTCGGCGACCTCAAGGACCTGATCGGACGGCCCCGGTTCGAGCCCGAGTCGGCCGAACGTACGGTCGTCCCCGGTGTGGCGACCGGCCTGGCCGTGACCGGGATGGGCGGCGACGTCCTCTACATCGAGGCGTCGCTGCTGCCCGGCGACAAGGGTGGCCTGTCGGTCACCGGCCAGCTCGGCGACGTGATGAAGGAGTCGGCCCAGATCGCGCTCTCCTACGTGCGGGCGCACGCCGACGAGCTGGGCATCTCGCCGGAACAGCTGGACCACCCGATCCACCTGCACGTGCCGGCGGGTGCGGTGCCCAAGGACGGCCCGTCGGCCGGCGTCACGATGACGACCGCGCTGGTCTCGCTGCTGCTCGGCCGCAACGTGCGGGCCGAGGTCGGGATGACCGGCGAGGTCTCGCTGACCGGCCGGGTCCTGCCGATCGGCGGGGTGAAGCAGAAGCTGCTCGCCGCCCAGCGGGCCGGCCTCACCGAGATCTTCCTGCCGAAGCGCAACGAGCCCGATCTCGACGAGGTGCCGGCCGACGTCCTGAAGGCGCTGACCGTCCACATCGTCTCCGACGTGCGCGAAATCCTGAGCACGGCCCTGGAGCCGGTCTCGGTCAGCTCGGTCCCGGCCGCCTGAATCTCCTGAATTACCGCCCGATCTCCGCCGGTCCGGCGGAGATCGGGCTTTTCAGTTCGGTTGCCAGTGGTCGGGTTCGGCGATCGTCGTGCCGTAGCCGGGCCGGTGCGACTGGTCGATGCCGTGCTCGGCCCAGGTATAGAGGTGCAGGGTCAGC
Source organism: Actinoplanes sp. NPDC051411 (assembly GCF_040682075.1). NCBI lineage: Bacteria > Bacillati > Actinomycetota > Actinomycetes > Micromonosporales > Micromonosporaceae > Actinoplanes > Actinoplanes sp. NPDC051411. The sequence goes on from NZ_JBFBAD010000122.1 coordinate 8,495, forward strand.
CCGTCGGGATCGTCGAACACCAGCAGCCAGCCGATGGACGCCTCGATCAACGGCGAGTGCTTCACCTCCAGGCTGTCCAGATGCTCGGCCCAGACCGCCAGGTCGTCGCGGGTCGCCACGGCGAAGCTGACCGGGTCGAACCCGCGGCTGCCCTCGGCCGCCACCGGGTTGACGCGCAACGTCAGGGCGGCGGGGCCGAGCCCGGGGACCTCGCCGGCCAGGCCACGGACCACCCCGTCCGCGTCTCGGAACTCCACCGTTGGACGCAGCCCGAACACCTGCCGGTACCACCGCAACGACCGCGCCAGGTCGGTCACCGGGATCTTGACGTGATGGATTCCCGCCAGCTCGCGTATCGCCATGTCGTCCCGCCTCCAATTCGATGCAGCATCACTGCTGCGAATATGTGGGTAGGATGCTCCCGATGACACCCCCCGTCAAGCGACCCGACCGGCGCTATCACGCTCCCGGGCGCGCTCAGGCCGCCGCCGACACCCGCAGCCGCATCCGCCGGGCGGCCCACGAGCTCTTCGTCCAGCGGGGGTACGTCGCCACGACCATCCGCGACATCGCCCGCGCCGCCGGCGTCGGCGAACGCACCGTCTACGCCGCGTTCCCCGGCAAGGCCGACCTCTTCCGGCACGCCCTCGACGTGGCCACCACCGGCGACGAGCAGCCCGTCGCGGTCGCCGACCGGCCCGAAGTTCAGGACGCCTTCCACCAGGCCGACCCGCACGCGGCGATCGCGGCGACGATCGACTACACAGTGGGCCTGTTCGAACGGGCGGGCGACCTGATCATGGTCACCGTGCAGGCCGCCGACGCCGACACCGACATGCGCGCCGCGGCCGACTCCGGCGCCCACGCCACGCGGCAACTCTGGGGCGCCCTCACCCAGACGCTGCACGACACCGGCGCGCTACGCCCCGAGCTGACCGCTCGCACCGCGGCCGACATTCTTTACGCCCTGGCCTCGCCGCACACCCACCAGCTCCTGCGACGGCACTGCGGCTGGACCACCGAGCAATACCGCAGCTGGCTGACCGGCGCCGTCACGCAGCAACTCCTCGCCGGTCCCTAGGTCGCACATCAGGCCTTGGTGGCGGTCGGTAACCGGTGACCGGGCCCGGCAGGTCCGAGGTGGCACCGGGAGGTCGACTCACTCCCGGTGCCGCCTGGACTTCCGTACGGGCGTCGTCAATCGCTGGCGGCCAGGACATCGCCCCCAACGTCCTGGTCGGCACCGGCTGGCCCGTTACGGCGGGCCGGCCGAACCGGCGCTTGCCCGCAGAAAGAAGCATGCCGCCTCGCCCCCATGAGAGACATCGGCGGACATGCGTATGTCTTGTCCCGGCGCGGGCGAACCATTCGTCGCTGTGCGTAACGTTTGTCAGGCTGTCACATGGATGTCACGCCGCGCACCCGATGTCCGATCGCGATCGACTCGCCGGAGATCGCGCCGGCGCGGGGTGAGACCAGGAAGGCGACCAGGTCGGCGATCTGGTCGGGGCTCGAGTCTCCGGGCCGGCCCATCTCGACCTCGGCGGCCGGGGTGTCGGACACGATTCCAGGGCTGACCGTGTTGACGGTGACGCCGGAGCCGGCGACCGTGTCGGCGAGGTTCTTCGCGACGATGATCAGGGCCGCGTTCCGCGCCGAGCCGGTCACGTTGCCGGTGAGCAGGGCGTTCTGGCCGCTCACGCCGACGATCCGGCCGTAGCCGGCGCCGGTCATGATCGGCAGGGCGGCGTTGGCCAGCCGCAGGAACGACATCGCTTTCGTGTCGATCGCGCTGAGGACCTGCTCGGGGTCGGCGTGGCGGGACGCGTCGAGGGTGCGGGCGCTGGGCGCCGCCGCGACCACGAGCGCGTCGAGCCGGCCGTACTGCCGCAGCACGGTGTCCACCGCCGCCGTCACCGAGTCGGGGTCCCGCGCGTCGACGGTGATGCCGTCCTCGGCGTGCCGGGAGGCGGCGATCGCCGTGGCGCCCTCGTCGCGAAGCCGCGCGACGACCGCCCGGCCGATCAAACCGGTGCCGCCGACGACCAGCACCACGTGTCCACCAAGGTCAAGATCCACCCGTCGGACGCTACCAGCCGGCCGCCCGGCAGCCGGATCGTCGACCGCCTTCGGCGGGGGAGAGATCAGCGTCGGCGAGCGGCGGTGATTCCGCGGCGGGTGGCCGTACGGTCGCTGGTGGCGATGTATGGGCCGGTAGTCCCGGTGGCACTGCTGTTGTCGCTGCTTCTGGTGATCGCCGCGCTGGGCGGCCTGATCGCCGGCCTCACCGCGGACGAGACCGGGAAGTTGATCGACGCCCTCGGACGCGAACGGCCCGAATCACCGCCGGCCGCTCAGCCCCGATATCCGCACGTGCTGGTCAACGTCGAGGAACCCCGGCAGCGACGGCCGACGCGCATCGACGTCCGGGTTCCACTGCTGCTGCCGGGCGGGGTGCGGCCCCCGAGCCTGGTGCCGCCGCGGGCGCTGCGCAAGGCCAAACGCTGAGCTGGCCCGGTCCGGCGCGCCGCTCGACCTGACCGGGCTCAGGCTCCAGCACCGCGACGAACCCGAGGTGCGGGTGTGCCGCGGCGATCCAGCCTCGCCCGGACCACGGGGCCGCGCAGGGCTCATCGGGAACACTTCACCCGCCGCAGGCCGAGCCGCTTTGGATTTCGTGCCATCTGCCGCTGTCCGTGGGGTGACCCGGCGGGCCCGCCCGGCGGCGGCGCGCGGAGGGTGGGCGGCGACGGCGCGCGGCGTTGGAGGCGGGACCCGGGTCGTCCCGTATTTTCTGGAAAGCCGGCGGCGAGCCGCCCGGCAGTTTGATGCAGCCGGCTATTTGATGCAGCAGCCCCGGCAGACCTTGGGCTGGGGCAGGGTGAAGGCCAGGCAGCAGGTCTTGCGGTGGACGTCGAGGCGGCCGGCGCGGTCCGGGACCAGGTCGATGAGGTCGTCGACGCCGAGGGTGGTCAAAAGTCGGTGGACCTGGTCGGCGGAGGAGCCGGGGACGGCCTCGGCCGAGCGGAGGATGCCGTAGGCGACGCCGGAGGCCAGCGAGCCGAGGAGGATACGCCGGCCGAGCCGGACCCGGTCGTGGAGGGCGTTGAGCATCGGCGTCAGGTGCTCGTCGAGCAGGGAGCGGCGGAATTCGGCCAGCAGGGCCTGCTCGTCTTCGACGACGCGGATCTGCGGGAGGCCGCTCAGCGCGATCGGGTCGGTGGGCAGGACCGCGACCGGGATGTCGGGGTGCAGGCCGAGGGTGATCAGCGGGCGCGGGTCGCGGAAGTGCATGAGGACGTGCTGCGGGGTGAGCAGCGGGACCCGGCGGGCGCTGGCCCAGCCGAGGACGGCCGGGAGGGCGAGCCAGTAGGTGTAGGCCTTCCACGCCAGCGCGGCAGCCGCGTGGGGCTGGGCGTTCCAGCGGTGGCCGGCCGACTCGAGCAGGAGGTCGAGGTGGCCGCCGGTGAGGCCCTCGGTCGTCACCCAGGCGGACGGGTCGGTCACCGTCAGGTCAGGAGCGAGGCCGGGGATCTCCGTGCTGGTGCCGAACATCACGCGCAGCGTGTCGGTGACCGGGGCGAGCGGCAGGAGCGGCGTCGCGCGGTGGAGGGCGGCGGTCACCGAGCGCCACCGTCATGCGGCTTCCTTGCCACCGCTTCACCTCGCCTTTTGTCAGAAGAGTCGGCCACTGAGGCGACCCACCGTACAACGTTAAGGCTAGCCTAACCAATACGGTCCCCGGTCGAATACCCCCGTCGGAGGGCTACCTAACAAAGTCAAGGCATCTGTCAGTAACGCGCTACTAGCTCCTTGCGGACAACGGGCGGCGGCGAGACTGAGGTTCTCGTCGCGAAGGGGACATCGATGATGACCACCTCGCCCGTCGAACGAGCCGCGGACCAGTTTGTGACGGCGCTGGCCCACTGGCGGGTCGAGCGCGGGATGAGCAAGAAACAACTCGCCGCGCGCATGGGATTCGACCCGTCGTACGTCAGTCACGTCGAAGGGCGCCGCCACAAGCCGACCGAGGACTTCGCCCGCCGGGCCGAGGCGGTCCTCGGGGCGGGCGGGCTGATCTGGCAGCGCTTCCAGGAGTACGACGAACTGCGCCACGCCCGCGGAGTCGCGCTGCACCGCGAACCGCCCGTGCCGGTCCAGTGGCTGCCGCCGGGCACCGGGCTGATCGTCGAGCACGAGATCGCCGAGCTGGTCTACACCGAGGGGGCCTACCGCTGCCGGGTCACGCGGGCGCTCTACAACGCCGGTGCCGAACCGGTCAGCCGCTACCTCATGAAGATCACAGTGGACCGCTACCCGCACGACCCGGCCGGCTCCAACCAGCACCACCGGGAGCACCCGCTGACCTTCGAGGAACTCGACCTCGAGGCACACGCCGGCGAGGGCGACGCGATCGAGCGCATGCACTGGCGGGTCAAGCTCGATCGCGACGCGTCCAAGGAGATCTGGCTGCTCTTCGCCAACGAGCGCGGGCAGTTCCCGCTCTATCCGGGTGACCGCACGACGATCCAATACGCGTACACGGTCGGCGAACAGAAGTGGGGCCAGTGGTTCCAGCGGGCCGTGCGTCTGCCTACGCGCCGTCTGACCGTACGCCTCGACTTCCCGATCGACTTCGACCCGCAGGTGTGGGGAGTGGAGACGTCGCTGGCCGCCGAGGCGCCGGTACGTTCGCCGCTGGAACGGCACAACGAGGACGACCGGGCCGTCTTCGAATGGTCGACCGACCAGCCGACGCTGAACGCGCGCTACCGCCTGGAGTGGCGCTTCCGGGGCCTCGGGGCACCCCGCTACGACGAGTACGCCCCGAACGGCGCCCACCCCCGCAAGTCGCACCAGATGCGCGGCATCGGGATCGTGCAGCGCGGCTCCGACCTGCTCCGCCAGCGGGCCCGCCACTTCCAGCTGCCGCGGGAAGAAGGTGAAGCTCGCGAAACCGTGGAGGCCCTGCTCTCGTCATTGGGCCGGCTCGAGGAACTGCACGATTTCAGCAAGGGTGTCGGCCTGTCCGCGCCGCAGATCGGCCGGTCGGCGGCGGCCGCGGTGGTGCGGCCGCCCGAGCTCGACGTGGAGCCGATCGTGCTGCTCAACCCGCGGATCGTCGACGAGTCCCGCGAGCGGGACGAGCAGTACGAGGGCTGTCTGTCCTTCTTCGACTATCGCGGCCTGGTGCAGCGGCCGTTGCGGATCGAGGTCGAGCACGCCCGCTACGACGGCACCCGGTTGATCACGTCGTTCGAGCAGGCGGTGGCGCGGCTCGTGGCGCACGAGATCGACCACCTGGAGGGCCGGCTCTACGTCGACCGGATGCACGCCGAGTCCAACCTGGTGCCGGTGGCCAACTACCACCACACCGGGCGGCCCTGGGCCTACTGATCCTTCTCAGTTGAAGGCGTCGTACTTGATGCGGATCGACGGCACCTGGAGCTCGGCCAGCGTCTTCAGCGTCGCCTTGACCATCGTGCCCGACCCGGAGACGAAGAAGTCGTGCTCGTTCCACGGGCCGTAGCGCGCGACCACGTCGGAGATGTTGCCCTGCTCGCCGGCGAATCCGGGGTCGTCGCTGCACGAGGTCACCACCGACAGCCACGGATAGCGCGCGGCCAGGCGGTTGAGCTCGGCCAGGTCGTACAGGTCCTCGCGGTTGCGGGCGCCGAAGAAGACGTGCACCCAGCGGGTCCGGTTGTAGCGGGTCAGCTCCTCGAGCAACGACTTGATCGGGGCGAGCCCGGTGCCGCCGGCGATGAAGACCGCGTCCCGGGTCGAGCGGCGGTACAGCGTCATCGAGCCCATCGGTGCGGCCAGACGAACCATGTCACCGACCTCCAGCCGGCGGACCAGCGAACTCGACACCCAGCCCGCGCCGACCGCCCGCACGTGGAATTCCAGCGTGTTGTCCTTGCGGGGCGCGTTGGCCACCGAATAGGTGCGCCAGAGCCTCGGCTGGAAGCGCGGGCACTCGATGCTGAGGTACTGCCCGGCGCGGAACTCCAGCGGCTGCATGGGCAGGACGCTGAAGACGGCGATGTCGTTCGCGCGTCGCTCGTGGGCCAGCACTTCGGCGTACCAGTAGGGCGGGTTGGTGTCGGCATCGGCGCCGGCCATCATCTTCGAGGCGATCACCGCGTACGCGTCGGCCCACGCCTGGTCGTACTCGACACCCCACTGCTCACCCGCGTATGCCCGCATCGCCTCGATCAAGGAGCTGCCCACCACCTCGTAGTGTTCTGGTTCCACGTGAAACTTTCGATGATCACGACCTAGCCCCCGCAGGTAGTCGCCGAACTTCTCGGGATCCTCCAGGGTCTGCACCGCGGTGACGATCGCGTTCAGCAATCGCGCCCGCTGTACGTCCATCTGGACCGGGAAGAGATCGCGCAGGTCGGGGCGGGACAGGAACATCCGGGCGTAGAAGTAGCCGGCCACCTTTTCCTGATGCTCCTCGACCAGGATCCAGCTCTCCTTGAGCAGTCGTCCGAGGTCACCCATGCCTTGCAGCGTGGGCACCCAGCTCGGAATGACGACGCACGACCGGTGCGACCGGTCTCATTCCGCCCGCTCCCCTTGTCCGGATAGGTCCGTTTAGCCTTAGCGGTGGGATCTCTATCGAGGGACAGTCTCTAAGGTTGGCGCGTGACTCTTGATCGCGAAGTCGGCAGCCGCCGCGAGGTCTCCATCGAGATCGTCATCGTGCTGCTGCTCTCGCTCGGGCAGTCCGCGGTCTACGCCGTCGTCTCGCTGATCGCCAAGCTCACCGCCGGCAAGCCCCTCGCCCAGCAGGCCGCGGTCCTCAACCAGTCGCAGTCGCCGAGGCCCTACCTCGACCTCACCTACCAGCTGCTCGGCATCTTCTTCTCGCTGGTTCCGGTGGCGTTGGCGCTCTATCTGCTCGCCCGCGACCGGCTCGAGCCGCGCCGCCGACTCGGCCTCACCGCCGGACGACCCGGCTTCGACCTGGGCTGGGGCACCTTGCTCGCCGCCGGCATCGGAATTCCCGGGCTACTTCTGGTGTACGTCGCCCGCCTCCTCGGCATCAGCGCCGACATCGTGCCCGCGGCCCTGCAGTCGGTCTGGTGGGCGATCCCGGTCCTCATCCTCTCCGCAATCGAGAACGCGGTGCTGGAAGAGGTCATCGTCGTCGGCTACCTGATCACACGCCTGCGGGGCCTCGGCCGGTCGCCGGCGGTGATCGTCGCGTGCTCGGCGGTGCTGCGCGGTTCGTACCACCTGTACCAGGGCTTCGGCGCCTTCGTCGGCAACGCCATCATGGGCGTCATCTTCGCCCTGTTCTTCATGAAGACCAAGCGCGTGATGCCGCTGATCGTCGCGCACACGATCCTGGATACGGCCGCCTTCGTCGGCTACACGCTGGTGCCCCACCAGTGGCTGACCTGGCTCTAGCTGTGGGGACCAGGACCGTTGTCGACGCGGCTGATGGGTGGCTGGTCTCCGAGCGCGGTGTGGGTTCGATGGTAGTTGTATTGGTGGAGCCAGCCGGGTAGGGCGTTGGTGCGGTCCTGGCCGTTGGTGAAGGGCCGGGAGTAGATCCATTCGTCGGCCATGGTGTGGTTGAAGCGTTCGGCTTTGCCGTTGGCTTGGGGTCGGAGCGGCGGGTGAAGCGGGCTTGAGCGCCGAGTTCGGTCAGGGCGTCGCGCCAGGCGTGGCCTCTGCGGTAGGCCAGGGCGTTGTCGGTCATGACGCGTTCGATGGCGGGGATGCTCAGTCGCGCGAAGTATTCGGCGGCGCGGCCCCGGACCCTGTTGCGCGTCAGAACATGAGGCCCTTGAGAATCACACTGGCCAGAAGCCCGACATGCCCAGCCCGAGCAGCGGGTAGCCGCAGCCGGCGTAGGAGCGGGCCGGCTCAGACCGACGCTCCTGCCAGGCGTCGGAGGGGTCGGTGCACCGGTCGGCCGGGACGGCCGCGGCGCGGCGTGGTCGGCGCTGGGCGTGGGTCGTCGTCGCGGTTGTTTAGTGGCCGCTCCGGGCGACATGTGCGTGACCGCCGGTGCTGGGGAGGCGAAGGACGACTGGCCGTAGGACGGCATCGGGCGCGGGTGCTGCGGCATCGGCGGCCCGCCGGACGTCTGCCACATCCTCAGCGGCATGAGGGACGGCCCGAAACCTGGCTGCGGCGGCAGTCGGTCACAGTAAGCAGATGGCTACTCGCCCCAGGCCGGCGGTTGCCCGGCGCACCGGGAAGTCTGCTGATCAGAGGGCGAAGGCTGCTGGTCGAAGACCGGCGGGCCACAGGATTCGAACCTGACGACGGCACGGGCGGCAGCCGCCCGTGCGGCTCCTGCGTTTCGGGGACCGGCACGACTCCGCGTCTCCTTGGCGAACGTCGTGTGTGGGCGCCGTCAGTTCGCCCCAAGGTGTGGGTCGGCCAGGGGCCGCCGGGCGTTGGCGATGACGAACGGGATCACGGCCAGAGCGAGGACGCCGCCGCCTATGGACAAGGCCGAATAGCTGGTCGCGGCCATGATCAGGCCGCTGGTGATGCCGCCGCCGGCGCCGGCCAGGGCTACGCAGAGGTCGACCGCGCCCTGGGTCTTGGCGCGGGTTTCGGGTGGGGCGGCGTCGGTGATCATGGCGGTGCCGGCGACCAGGCCCAGGTTCCAGCCCAGCCCGAGCAGGGCGAGCGCCACGGTGAGCAGCGGGACGGAGTCGTCGGGGGCGGTGGCCGAGACGACCCCGGCGGCCAGCAGGGTGATGCCGGAGGCGACCGCGACCGGGATCCGGCCGACCCGGTCGACCAGGAGGCCGGTGAGCGGGGACGGCAGGTACATGGCGGCGATGTGCACGGCGATGACCAGGCCGGTCGCGGCCAGGTCGTGACCGTGGGCCTTCATCTGTACGGGCGTCATCGTCATGACCGCGACCATCACCAGCTGGGTGAGGATCATCGTCGCGGCGCCCGCGGTCACCCCGGCCCGGGCCGGAGGGCCGGCCGACTCGCCCGCGGCGGCCGGTGTCGACGCGTTCAGGGTTCGGGAGACCAGCAGCGGGTCGGGGCGTAGCAGCAGGAAGAGGATCGTGCCGGCTACGGCGTACGCCACGGCGGCGAGCGCGAACGGCCCGGCCACCGGCGGAATGTGCCAGCGGGCGGCGATGCGGCCGGTGACCGAGACCAGGTTGGGGCCGATGACCGCGCCGATCGTCGTGGCGACGAGGACCGAGCTGACCGCGCGACCCCGGCGGCCCGGCTCGACCAGATCGGCGCCGGCGTAGCGGGCCTGCAGGTTGGTGGCCGTGCCGGCGCCGTAGACGAGCAGGAAGAACAGCAGCAGCACGACGTTGTCGATCGCCGCGGCCACCACTACGCCGGCGCCGCCGAGCGCGCCGGCCGCGTAGCCGGCGGTCAGGCCGGCCCGGCGGCCGAGGCGTTGCGACAGCCGTCCGACGCCGAGCGCGGCCCCGGCCGACCCGGCCGTGAACAGGGCCGACGGCAGGCCGGAGAGGCTGCTGGTGCCGAGCATGTCCTCGGCCAGCAGCGCCCCCACGGTCACCCCGGCGGCCAGCCCGGCCCCGCTGAACACCTGCGACGCCATGACGACGCTGATCGTGCGGTGATGCAGGGCCGACCGGTCTTCGAGGATCATGACCACCACTCTCGCGCAGCACGGCGCGGAGAGGTAACAACGTTCTATGAGTGATGAGCGGATTTCCGGGGTGGCGCGGGGCATCGTCGACGCGAACCACTACCTGACGCTGGCCACGGCCGACGCCGACGGCCGGCCGTGGGCCTGTCCGGTCTGGTACGCGCACGACGGTTACGCGACCTTCTTCTGGGCTTCGCGGCCCGGGGCCCGGCACTCGCTGAACATCGGCGCCCGGCCGGCGGTCAGCGCGGTCATCTTCGACTCGTCGGAGCCGCCGGGAGACGTCCAGGCGGTTTACCTGGAGGGTGTCGCCGAGGAGATCGAGGCCGGCGAGGCGGCGGTCGCGGTCTACTCGGGACGGACGACGGCCCGCGGCCTCGGCGCCTGGCGGGCCGCCGACCTGACGGCGCCGGCTCAGCACCGGCTCTATCGGGCCCGCATGGCCGACAGTTTCGTGCTCGACGGCCACGACCGCCGAGTGCCGGTCGCGCTCTGACCAGCAAGTGCCGACGGGCCCGCTGAACGGCGAGTGCCGGTCGAGCCTTCAACGGTCGAGCGGGTGGAGGCCCGAGGCGTCGAGCAGATAGACCGGCGAGAGCGACGGGGCGTCGGCCAACGCGACGATCGTCTGGCCGGCGAACTCCGGGGAGGCGTAGGAGGTCAGGCCGGCCCGGAACTCCTCAGGACCCACTCCGGCGCTCACGCCGTACGCCTCGATGGCGGTCTCCCCGACCGCCGTGCCCGGTGTGATCAGCGGAAGCACCGTGGTTGTCTGAAGGCCGAGGCCGCCGGCGTAGCCGGTGATGAGCCGGACCGCGGCCTTGGCACCCGCGTAGCCGCCGCTCAGCGGTGAGCCGCGAAGTTCGGCGCCGCTACCGAAGACCACCACGCGGGCGTCCGGCGCGAGCGGCAGCCGGAGGGCCGCCCGCAGCCAGACGAAGGCGATCCGGACGTCGGCGTTCCAGTTGGTGGAGAAGGATTCCCAGGTCTGCGACGTGAGCGGCCCCATCGCCGGGACCGCTCCGGCCGTGATGACCAGCAGGTCGGGATGTTCCGAGGCCAGGACCTTGTCGGCGAAGGCCTCGTCGGTGGCGTCGCCCTCGGCCCGGGAGATCGAGGTCACCCGCGCCCCGGCGTCGCGGGCGGCGTTCGCGACGCCGAGTCCCAGGCCACGGCTTCCGCCGACCACTACTACGGATTTAGCTGTCATGCCCAGGGAGATCCGGCCCGGGCGGCAGATTCACCGGCTGGCCGAACATCGGCAGCATTTCCGGCATCAGGAAGATGTGGATCCGCCGGACGCCGCCGCGGTCGAGGTCGAGAACCTGCAGCGCGTGGGCCTCGCCGTGGGCGTAGAGGGCGAGGGTCGGCTGGCCGTTGGCGGTCGGCGTCACCGACCGCACGGCGAACCGGTGTTTCTCGGTGAGCACGTGCGTCCCGAGGAAGCCGAGCACCGCCTCGCGGCCGGCGAACCAGGTGGCGTGCGGCGGCATCTCGAGGGTGACGTCGTCGCGCAGGATCGCGGCGAGCGCCGAAATGTCGGCCCGTTCGAAGGCGTCGGCGTAGCGGGCCACCTCGGGACCCGATTCGCGCATCTCATCGGGATCGGGAGCTTCCCGGGAGATGCGTTCGCGGGCCCGCAGAAGGGCGCTGTTGACCGCGATCGTGGACGTGCCGAGGATCGCCGCGACCTCGTCGGCCGGCAGTTCGGCGACGTCGCGCAGGATCAGCGCGGCCCGCTGCCGGGGCGGCAGATGCTGGAGTGCGGCGACGAACGCCAGCCGGGTCTTCTGCCGCATCCCGACCGCTTCGGCCGGGTCGACCGGCAGGGGGCTCACCCAGCGGGTTTCGGCCGGCGCCGGCCGGGCCCGGCTGAGCCAGTCGGCGGACGCCGATCCCAGGCCGGACGGCAACGCCCGCTTCTCGCGCTGCTCCAGGAATCGCAGGCACACGTTGGTCGCGATCTGGTGCAGCCAGGTCCGCATCGACGACCGGCCCTCGAACCGGTCGAAGCCCCGCCACGCCCGCAGAAACGTCTCCTGCACCGCGTCCTCGGCGTCGGCCGCCGAGCCGACCATCCGGTAGCAGTGCGTCAGGATTTCCCGCCGGAGCGGCCCGGCGACCTCCGCGAATCCGTCCACAGACACCTCCTACCCGCTATGGATCCGCGGCGGCGGCGAAACTCACCGGCTCATTCGACGACGCGGGTCAGTCTCGACGAAGTCGCGTACGGCCGGGTCTGCATGACCGGCTGCATCTCGATCGCGCTGAGCTCGCCCGGGCGGCCGAACAGGAAGCCCTGCCCGACCGGGCAGCCCAGCTCGATCAGCATCTCGGCCTGGGCCTCGTCCTCGATGCCCTCAGCCACCGCGGTCAGCCCGATCGCGCCGAACAGCTGCCACAGCGTGCCGACGATCCGGGCGGCCGCCGGGTCGCGGGCGATGTCCTGCACGTACGTGCGGTCGATCTTGACGATGTCGGCCGGGAAGCGGTGCAGGTAGCGCAGCGAGGCGTAGCCGGTGCCGAAGTCGTCGATCGCGACCCGTACGCCGGTGGCCCGCAACTGCCGCAGCGTGCCGATCACCTCGGACTCGTCGGCCAGCGCGTTCTCGGTCACCTCGAGCACCAGCTGCTGGGACCGCAGTCCGGCCCCGGCCAGCGTCGCGGTCACCCGGGCCGTGAAGTCGGGGTCGAGCATCTGCAGCGGCGAGACGTTGACCGACAGGTAGGCCTCGGTCGAGCCCGGCCAGGCCACGAACTGCGCGCAGGCCTGCCGCAGCACCAGCATGCCCAGGTCGCCGACGAGCGCGGCCCGCTCGGCGACCGGGATGAACACGTCCGGCGGGACCGGCCCGAGCCTCGGATGGGTCCAGCGGGCCAGCGCTTCCACGCCGACCACCCGGTGATCGCCCAGCCCGACGATCGGCTGGAAAGCGACGTACAGCGTCTCGTCGGCCAGCGCCTGGGCCAGGTCGGCGCGCCACATCATCTCGCGGTCGAAACCCTGCCGCATCGAGGGCTCGAACAGGGCGTACGTGTTTTTGCCCTGGGCCTTGGCCGCGTACATGGCCAGGTCGACGTTCTTGCGCAGGTCTTCCGAGCGCATCGGGCCGTCGTCGGAGAGCGCGATGCCGACGCTGGCGCTGATCTGCACCGTGCGGGCACCGATGTGCAGCGGTTCGCGCAGGCCGGCCAGCAGCCGTTCGGCGACCGCCGGCAGACCGGCGTCCGGCGAGGTGAGTACGGCGAACTCGTCGCCGCCGAGCCGGGCGATGGTGTCGCCGGCGCCCGGGAACGAGGCCTGGAGCCGCTCGGCGACCGTCCGCAGCACGATGTCACCGGCGTCGTGCCCCAGCGAGTCGTTGATCATCTTGAAGTCGTCGAGGTCGAGGTAGACGACCGCGGTCGGCGTGCGCAGGTCGAGCGCGTCCTCGAGGCGGTCGGTGAACAGCGCGCGGTTGCCCAGCCCGGTGAGCGGGTCGTGGTAGGCCTGATGCTGCAGGCGGCGGGCGAGCGTCGAGTTGTGCAGGAGCGTGGTGAGCTGCCGCAGCAGGATCAGGATCACGCCGGCCAGCATCGGGACCACCTCGGGGGCGTCCACCCGCGCCCCGACCAGGGTCTGCCCGGAGATCACGAGGATGGCCAGGCTGAACGGCACGTACGGCAGCATGATCTGCCAACGGCTCATCACGCCGGTCTCGTCGAACACCATCGGCTTGCGCATGGCCGCCCAGCCGGCCGCCCCGCACGCGGCGAACGCCACGAACCAGCCGCCGTCCGAGGGCTGCCCGGTGTAATAGGTGCCGGCCGAGGTGGCGAGGGCGAACCAGGTGTCGGAGGTGGTCATGCCGGCCAGGCCGAGGATCAGCAGGAAGCCGATGCCGCGGCTGCCCTTGCGGGTGCGGGCGGCCAGCAGCACCGCCATCGTGGCCAGCATGATGTCGCTGACCGGGTAGGCCAGCGACACGACGAAGGCGAGCGGCGTGTCGGCGCCGGCCTCCCACACCGAGCGCACGGTGACGGCCCAGCCGACCACGAACAGCGCGCAACCGACGATCATGCCGTCGAGCAGCACGGTCAGCCGGGAGCCGACCGAGTTCCAGCCCGAGATCAGCCAGAGCCCGGCCGCGCCGAGAACCGGGAACAGCAGGTAGCCGTAGTCGGCGAACGAGGGGAACAGCACCTCGGCGTGGACGACCAACTCGTTCCACGACCAGTAGAAGTTGCCCAGGCCCCAGCTCAGACAGCCGCCGGCGAGCAGTGCCCAGCCGCCGCGCTGGGTGCCGCCGGCCCGTCGCGCCGCGATGCCGCAGAACACCGCCGCCACGCAGCCCAGCGCGCTGCTGCCCAGCTGCGTGTATGTCGCGGCGGGGGTGTGGGCGAGCGCGAAGATCGGCACGCAGGTCGCCAGGCACAACGCGACCAGGACGATCACCTGCCGCTGCTGACGTATCACTGCTGTGTGATCGGCTGTCGGCCTGGTGACTTAAGCCCCATCGGGGCACCTTATAAGCGTGCCGCATCGGTGTACATCGTCGCCCCAGCCGGTTACCGGCGTTTCCGGGGCCGTGCGGACACCAGTGTGGCGAGGCAGAGAACGATGAGACCGACCGCGTAGCAGATCGCGGTGGCCCGCAACCCGTACGCCGTCGCCGCGACCCCGGCTATGACGGCCGGAATGCTCAGCGCGAGATAGGCGATCGTGTAGGCCACCGCGAACAACTCGCCCCGCTCGGACGGCCCGGGCAGCCGCACCACCGCCCCGAAGCTGCCGAGCACCGACGCCCCGAATCCAGCTCCCGTAAGCTAACGTTAAAGCGATGATCTTTGCAATAAGGACCGGTGTGATCGCTGCGATAATGGGGCTCATGGCGGCGACCCCCTCGACCACGCGACCCGGCGGCCGCTCGGCCCGGGTGCGCGCCGCGGTCCACCAGGCCGTACGCGAACTGCTCGCCGAACAGAGCGCGGAGTCCCTGACCCTGCCGGTCGTCGCCGATCGCGCGGGCGTCCACCCGGCGACCCTCTACCGCCGCTGGGGCTCGATCGCCGAGCTGATCACCGACGTGGTCTCGAGCCGGGTCAGCGGAGAGGTCGTCGTGCCCGACACCGGCTCGTTGCGCGAAGACCTCGAACGCTGGATGTCCGAGGTCGCCGCCGACCTCTCCGACCCCGACGGGATAGCCATCCTCCGCGCAGCGATCGGGGCCGGCGCGACCGCGAGCAAGGCCTGCATGATCGACCGGCACGCCCAGCTGGCCGCGATGCTCGACCGCGAACAGGCCCGCGGCGGCGCGGTGCCCGAGGTCGACCGGGCCGCCGACGCGCTGCTCGGCCCGCTGATGTACCGCGCGGTGTTCACCGACCGCCCAGTCCGCCCGCATTGGCTCCAGGACCTGGTGACCGC
Organism: Actinoplanes sp. NPDC051411; assembly: GCF_040682075.1. Taxonomy (NCBI): domain Bacteria; kingdom Bacillati; phylum Actinomycetota; class Actinomycetes; order Micromonosporales; family Micromonosporaceae; genus Actinoplanes; species Actinoplanes sp. NPDC051411. Next base: position 23,524 of record NZ_JBFBAD010000122.1, read on the forward strand.
CCTGATCGAAGGGGGATCCACCCGATGATCGAGACAGCGTCGATCCGGCTGGCCCGGCCGTGCCGCGACCTGGCCGTCGCCGAACGGTTCTACGTGAACGGTCTCGGCCTCGGCGTGCTCTGGCGGGGCGAGGGCCACGGCCCGGGCGAACACGACATCCTCATGGTCGGCTGGCGGTCGGCGGGCTGGCACCTCGAGCTGGTGGCGGCCGGGATCGAGCCCACCCCGACCGAGCACGACCTGCTCGTGCTCTATCTAGGCGAGCCGGTCGACGACGGTCTGGTCGCCCGGCTGGAGGCGGCCGGCGGCACTCGGGTCGACCAGGGGCCGTACTGGAACCGCTGGGGGGTCAGTGTGCGCGACCCCGACGGATACCGGCTGGTGCTGAGCTCGCGCGAATGGTCCAACGCGCAGTAGCACCACCACCAGCACCACAGTCATCAGCGGCGCGCCCGGGAACTTGATGAAACGGGCGAGACCGCTGCCGTCCGGGAGCACGAGCAGCGGCCCGGCGATCGACACGGCCATCATCAGCTTGTTGCGGACGATGACGGCGGCGAGGAGCGCGAGCGGCCAGGTCGCATACCAGGGGTGGAAGTAGGGGGCGAGCGCGACCGTGGCGCCCAGGGCGTAGGCGCCGAGGCGGAGCGCCGACTCGACCGGGGTGGCCGAGCGGGCGGCCCGCCACCACAGGGCGACCAGGATGATCAGGAATACGACGGTGGCCAGCACCCGGATCGCCGGCACGGCGTCGAAGCCGCCGGCGAACAGCTTCCCGGCATAGGTCACGGTCATCCCGACCGCGGTCGGCGGCGAGGTGAACTGCACCAGGTCCTTGGTGTTGAGCATCGCGGCGATCCAGCCGAAGCCGAGCCCGCTCGCCGCGGTCAGCCCGACCAGGCCGGCGAGCGACGAACCGGCCAGCACGACCGCCGGGCGCAGGCGGACCGGCCGGCCCACCACCAGCAGCACCGCGAACGGGATCACCACGATCGCGGTCACCTTGATCGCCACCGCCAGGCCGAGCAGCAGGCCGGCCAGCGCCCGCAGGGACAATCGCGGCGACAGGGCGAGGGCGAAACCGGCCACCAGCAGGCCGACCATCAGCGCGTCGTTGTGCGGGCCACCGACCAGGTGCGCGCCGATCAGCGGGCCGGCGAGGGCGACCCAGAGCGCACGCCCGGTCGGCACCCCGCAGCGGCGGGCGATGGCCGGCACGCCGGCCGCGACACCGGCCACGCCGAGCACGGCGACCACCCGGAAGACGGCCAGGGTGGCGGCGAACGAACCGGCGCCGATCCACACGGCGAAACCCGAGATCAGAACAAACAGAGGACCGTACGGCGCGGTGGTGTCGCGCCAGATCGGGGACACGCCGTCGAGCCACGGGCAGGGCAGCGCCTGGACGCCGTGGGCGTACGGGTTGACGCCGTGCAGATAGAGGTAGCCCTGGCAGGCGTACGAGTAGACGTCGCGGCTCCCGTACGGCGGCACGAACAGGAACGGCAGCAGCCACAGCACCGAGGTGACGAGCACCCAGCGGGCGGTCAGGTCGGTGCGGTCGCGGGCGGTCCACCACGCGTACGCCCGGAAAGCGGTGCCCACCGCCCAGCCGAGGAGAATGACCGGCCCGTACGGGCCGCGGGCGATGGTGACCGGGGTGCTGGCCAGATCGCCGTGTGGCAGCGCGCCGCCGAGCCAGGCGACGATTGCCAGCAGCACGGCCGCGGCCAGCCCGAGATATCTGATCTTCGCTGGTGACGCCACTCATCGATGCTCACGAGCGCGGATGAGCAGCAGGCCAGCCGACGGCGAACAGCGGAGGACGGTCAGACGACCGCCTGCTCGAGCCGGCCGAGGCGGGCCGGCTCGAGCGGGTCAGCTGATGTCGGGGCCGGTCAGGATCGCGTCGGGGTTGTCGACCAGGTTGCGTACGTCCCACATCCAGACGCCGCCGTTCCAGGTCGGCTCGAACCCGATGATCTCGGTCATCGCCCGCAGCATCTCGATGTCGCGGGTTTGCGGGGCCAGCACGATCACGGCCGCGTGCCAGTAACGCAGGTCGGCCAGCGTCATCTCGCGGCGGGTGTCGGTGATCTCGGGGATCGGGTTGCCCTCTTTGATCGACTCCATCAGGCCGCTGGTCGGCCGCCACGGCGGCGCGAACGTCGCGCTGTGGTCGTTCGGGTTGAGGGCGCTCTCGGTCGGGAGCAGCGCGTACGCCCCGGCGATCTTCATGTCGAGGCCGGTCATCGCGCTCCACCGCATCGGCGCCGGGTAGCCGCTGCCCGGCAGGGGCAGGGCGACCAGGCTGTGGTTGGCGTCGACGTACTGCTTCCAGGTGCCGGCGGTGACGAACTGCGGGACCGGCGCCATGTCGACGGCCTGCACCGGGTACGGCACCAGGGGCACCAGGGCCATCGCCACCGCCGTGATCATCGCCACTCGGACCGGGCCGCGGGCGGCCGGCTGGCTGCGGACGAGCGCGATCGCCTTCTGCACGCCGAGCGCCAGCACGATGCCGACGACCGGCGCGAGCGCCATCGCCCACCGGGTCGGCACCGCCGAGTCGAGGACCGGAACGTGCTGCAAAAAGGCCCAGATGCCAGGGATGCCGGTGTTGACGCCGTTGAGGAAAATTCGCGGTCCGAGCGACATCGCGGCGAAGAGCAGGGCCACCGCGCCGAGTGTCACCACCGCGATGTTGCGCCGCATCCAGACGACCAGGCCGAGGACCAGGATCACCAGGCCCCAGCCGAAGAACGCGTTCTCCTCGGCCGAGTTCTGTGCAAGACGCGCCGCGGTCGTCGCGTTACCGGCCACCGAATGACTCGAATAGGCGGTAAAGGCGCCGAGGTCGGTTCCGAAGTTTTTGACGTACGCCGAGAGGCCCTGGTAGCTCTGCGGCCCGAAGAACTGAACGCTCAGCGGATAGGCAAGTGCGGCCACGACCGCTAGCGCGGCGACCGCGAGACCCTGCAGGAAGGCCCGCACCTCACCCGGATGCCGGCGCCGCCGGGAAATGCCGAGCACCAGGCAGAAGATGCCCAGGCCGACCGCGGTCATGAACAGAATCTCGAGGTTGATGAATGCCTGCCAGATCAGCAGGCCACCGAGAATCAGGCCGCTACGCAGGGGTTTTCCCTGCCGCAGGGCGAGCGTCCGCCAGATGATCAGCGGCACCAGGAACTGCGAGACGATGTTCGGATGGCCGCCGGCATGAGCCATCATGCTCGGTGCGAATGCGCAGAACATCGCGCCGATCCAGGCCGCCCGGCGCGACGGCAAGAACTGTCGCGAGAGCACGAAATACCACGAGATGCCGGTGCATGCCAACGCGAGAGTAAGAAATACGTTGAACGACACATGCGGGCCGAACAGAAGAGTGACCGGCGTCAACGGAAGCGAAACGGCCAGCACCGATGTGTTGGCCATCATGTTCACCCCATCGGGGTAATTCAGGAGATCCGAGAAGAACGGATATGCCCCGTGCGTGATGACTCGGGCACCGTGCGCCAGCATCCACTCAAAGAAAGCTTGATCCTGTGGATCGTCGCGCATCTCATGATCAAGGTTGAACCACAAGGGCGCGGTGACGTAGAGCGCTACAGCGACGAAAGTAACGATCGCAAGAACGTCCCGCCAATTGAGCTGCCACCACGCCCGGCGACGGGTCTGCTCCTGCTCAGGGGTAGGGCGCTCGGCGGGAACGACCGAGATGGGCGCGGTCGAGGTGACATCCGTCTCCAACGACAGCAGCTCGGCATCAAGGTCGTGAGCGTCGGTTTCCAGGCTGTCGGCGTCGGCCGCTTGGCGTGGTGGCAGAACGTTCCCACCCGCCGACTGGCCTGTCGAGTCAATACCCGTAATCGTCATAGCGTCGGCGAGCCTAACCGAGGTTGGTAACGTTGTTGTGTCGAGCGGCCGATGCGTGATCGAGCCGATATGAACGTCGTATTCAGGGCATCCACGGACCGCCTGGATGCACCGCAACACCCGGTAGTACCCACCCGGCCTATGTCTCAATCAGGCAAATAATGGGTAGCCGCCCCGGGCTCAACTTTCGGTTACGCGTGCCGGATGGTTAACTCGTGCGGTCCCGCTGTCAGCTTCCGGATCGGCAAGACGAGGGAACCTACACCTATGGCAGACATCACTGGAGACCAGCGGATCCAGTCTGAAGTACTCGAAGGCTTGGCCACGGCGGTGAACCACCGCCGGTGGTTCGTCGAGCTCGCTCTCCCCTACCTGGGAGACAACCCGATCGAGATCGGCAGCGGCCTCGGCGACTACGCGCTCGAGTGGGCTGAGCACCTTCCGCGGTTCACGGCGACCGAAGCCGACCCCGACCGGCTGGTGCTCCTCAAGGAGCGCATGGTCGATCACCCCAGCATCGACGTACGCCAGATGCTGCTCCCGTCGCCCGACGCGAACGGCGAATACAGCGCCGCCGTGTCCTACAACGTGCTCGAGCACATCGAGGACCACGTCGGCGCGCTGCGCAGCATGTCCGATCTGGTGCGTCCCGGTGGCCGCATCATCCTGATCGTGCCCGCCTTCATGTTCGCCATGAGCCAGGTCGACATCGCGACCGGCCACATCCGGCGATACACGAAGAAGTCGATGCGCGCGGCGATGACCGAGGCCGGCCTCGAGATCGAGAAGCTGCACTACGCCAACGCCCTCGGCCTCATCGGCTACTACGGCGCCACCAGCATCTTCAAGCTGGCGCCCAAGGAGGGCCCGATGGTCAAGATCTACGACAGCCTGGTGCTCCCGGTCACCAAGGCCGCGGAGAGCATCGTCCGGCCGCCGTTCGGCCAGTCGGTCTTCGTGGTCGCGCGCAAGCCCGCCTGACCCGAGGCATACGGAAAAGCCGCCTTCGGGCGGCTTTTTCCGTTTCAGCTCTGGAACGTGGGCCTGATCACGGCCCGGGCCAGCGTGTGGAACGTCAGGTTGAAGCCGACGTAGGCGGGCGGGGCGTCCGAGCCGACGTCGATCCGGTCGACGTCGAGCGCGTGCACCGCGAAGACATAGCGGTGAGCCCGGTCCCCGGGCGGCGGAGCGGCCCCGCCGTAGGTGCGCTCGCCGTAGTCGTTGCGCACGCAGTAGGCGCCCTCGGGCAGCGGATCGGCCCCGCGCGGCAACTCGGTCACCGACGACGGCAGGTTGACCACGATCCAGTGCCAGAAGCCGCTGCCGGTCGGCGCGTCCGGGTCGAAGCACGTCACCACGAAGCTGCGCGTCTCGGCCGGGAAATCCGACCACGACAGCTGCGGCGACAGGTTCTTCCCGCCGACGCCGGGGTGGGCGAAGAGCTCGTCGAGCGGCCGGCCGTCGGCCACATCGGCGCTGGCCACGGCGAAGGACGGAACCGGCGGGAGAAGGTCGTACGGGTCCGGGGCCACGGCGCGTTCGAGACTCATGGCGTTGTCCTCCGGCGAGACGGTGCAAACCTGATCCGTTTTCCCCGATATGGCCGACGGTAACCGGCCCGGATTGCGCCCATCTTTCGCCCGGATTACCCGCTGCCTTCACCCGATCGGGGAAACGCACAGCTGGTGTGGGGTGTCGCAGTGGTGCCGGGCGATGCTTCTGTCTGACATCCGACCGGGTGCGTGCGGCTGAGATCCCCGCGCTCGGTGGTGATAGGTCGCTGAGAGCAGCGGACCCAGCGGCCGCAAGTCGGGGCCCCCCCCCCCCCGCGGGGGGCGGCGCCCCGCGCGGGGCCCGGGTGGCCCCCCCGCCCCCCCCCCCGCCCGGCGGCCGGGTCCGGCGTCCCGGGGGGCCCCGGGGGGGTGCCGCCCCCGGCCCCCGGCCGCCCCCCGCCTGGCCGCCCCCCCCCCGGCCGCATCGTCACCCCGGAGAGCGCACG
>NZ_JBFBAD010000123.1:0-29343 GCF_040682075.1 Actinoplanes sp. NPDC051411
GCGCTCTCGCTCAGGCAACGCCGGCCGGTCTTTCCTACTGCGCTGCCCGGCTCGGCAGGTAGTAGTTGACGAGCGGAAGCGCTGTAAAGCCGACTGCTTCGTAAAGCGCGCGCGCAGGTGCGTGTCCGGGGTCCCCGCCAGTTGTCACGTTGATGAGTTCGAGCCCGCGATCGCGCAGTCGTTGAATGGCGAACTTCATCAGGGTTCGACCGTAGCCACGACGTTGGTGCTCTGGGTGCACGGCGATCATCTCGATCACTCCGAGCGACTCTTCCTGGTCTTGTTGGAGAACGACGAAACCGGCTACGACGCCGTCGGCCGTGGTGAGGATGAAGGATTCAGCGCCGTCCGCGAGGCAGCGCTTCCGGACGCTTGCGGTTTGCGCGGTCCGCCAGTCCGGGCGGTACAGCAGGTCGAACGTCGCGGATCCAAGAATGCTCTCGAACGAGACGAAGACTGGCTCCCACGCTTGGAGGGACAGGGTGATGACAGCTTCTAGGTCGGCGGGCACGAGCGGCCGAATCTGGTGCGTTGGCGTGGTGGAGTGAGACTGCTTGGGCATGCGAATGCTCCGTTTCCATGACGGCGAAGCCGATACGTGACACGTATGGGCCTGGGACGCAGGAAGCGGCGGAGCAACGTGGGAAAGGATGCTCGCCGCTCAGGAGCGGCGGGTCCGCCCGGCAGCAGCGCAGCAGCAGATGAATGTCATGAGGCGCACACTAGTGCAGCACCAACGCCACTCGCGAACTGGTTTTCAACCCCTTGGTTACGGTCGTGGGACTTGGGCTCTGTCCCGTGCAAGCGATTGATCATCAATTCAGCGGGCCAGCAGGACTCGTTTGCGGAGCAGGTCGAAACTGGCTCGGCCATACATCTGCCGTTTGAGCATCTTGATCCGGTTGACATTGCCCTCGACCGGTCCGGAGCTGAAGGACAGGCTCAGCCCAGCGGTTACGGCGTCGAGATCGGCGATCACACCGTTGACGAACCGGTTGATACCGAGAAGGTCGGCCTGCTCGGCGCAGCTGAGCCACTCACCGAGCTGATGGCCGCGCCGCTGAGTCATGATTGCCGCGAAGGAGCGCACCAGCTCAGCCGCGGTCCGTAGTTCGGGACAGTTGGCGAGGACCGCGGTGAGGCGGCTGGTGTCACGGTCGGTGAGGTTGTCGGGATGTGCGCAGATCCAGCCGGTCACTTGCCGTGTCGACAACGGCTTCGGGATAGCTCGCAGGTCCGGTCGTGCACGATGTTGCTCGACGAAGCGGCGGACAACGCTGTAGCTGCCAGTGAATCCTTGCGCGACGACTTCGCGGTGCAGTTCTGAGGCTTTGAGGAATCCGCCGGCAATCCGCTCGCTCAGGTAAGGCTTGAATCGGTCGAGCGCGCTGGCCCGTTGCTTGGATACGACCATCATGTCCTGCCAAGTCGCGGCGCCGGCATAGAGGGAGACGGTTTGATGCTTCCATCCGAGGTGCCGGGCGATCTGCCGAAAGCTGGCTCCTTGCGCGAGCATCTCCCGGACCAACGCATGATGCGCCTGGCGGCGCTGCGCCATTGCTCCCTTTGGCTCATCAGCGAGGTCTCTGGGCTCGGCGCCCGGCACGGTGGGCTCCTCGATCAGACATCCTTTGTGCTTGGCTACCAGGCGTTCGATCGCGGTGGCGAGGTTCTGCCAGAGGTGGAAGCGGTCCGCGACTTGCACCGCGGCGGGTGCACCGGTCCGAGCGCCTTCGGCATAGGAACTTGCCCGGTCCCGGCAGATCACGTCGGGAGATTCGTGCTGGAGTAGCCACTCGGTCAACGGTGACGCGTCGCGACCCGGGATCAGATCGACGACGCGGCGGCTCTCGCAATCGATCAGAACGGTGCCGTAGTGGTGTCCTCGCTTCACCGCGAAGTCGTCGACGCCGAGCACACGCACTGAGCCCACCGCGGGGTCCGGGACCGCTCTAACCAGCCGAAGAAGACTATTGCGGCTGGTCCGGATCCCGACTTTGGCGGCGAGACGGACCCCAGCACGGCCAGCCAGCGCCAGGCCGATCGAGGTGAGCATCGTTCGCAACGGCTCGCTGCGGCGGGCCCGGCGACGGGTCAGTCCGGCGACCTGTTCGACGAACGTCCGCGCCTGGCATGCGATGTTGCCGCAGAAGAAGCGGCGCACCGTCAGAAACAGCTGCACCAGGCGGCCGCCGACGGGCAGATCGGCCAGCCGGCGCTGATACCGCGAATGCACTTTTCCCGACTCAGTCGAGCACGCCGGACAGGATTGCTTGGCGCTGCGAACGGCTGCATGAAGAACGACACCATCGCCAGCTTCGACGACCTCGCTGATCTCGACACCCTCAAGATGCGGCAGCAGCTTACCGATTGCCTCGTCACACCAGCAACCAACGATCGATCATGACTAGCATCGATCACTCTTCGTGGGACAGATCCCCGAACTCACGCCCGGAGCCATATTGGGCTGCTGCTTGAGAATCCAGGACCGTTGCACCTCCGCCGGCCGCGGAGGGCTGTAGAGGTAGCCCTGCCCGAAATCGCACCCCTGGCCGCGCAGCCAGTCCTCGTGCTCGGCGGTCTCGATGCCCTCAGCGACGACCTGCTGACCGAGGGCGTGCGCCATCGCGATGACTGTGCGGACGATGGCCTCATCGTCGGGGTTGACGCCGATGCCGGACACGAACGACCGGTCGATCTTGACGATGCTGGCCGGGAACTGCCTCAGGTACGTCAGAGATGAGTACCCGGTGCCGAAGTCGTCGATGCAAAGCACCACGCCGAGCCCGCGCAGTGCGCGCAGGGTTGCGAGGGAAAGTTCGAGGTCGTCAAAAACACCGGACTCGGTGAGTTCGAGCCAGAGCGCGTCTGCGGGCAGCCCGGTGCGCTGCAGGACGCCGCGGACGACGTCGACGAGCGCGGCGTTGCGCAGCTGCCGGGCCGAGACGTTGACCGACATGTGCAACTGGGGTGCTCCGTCGGGGCGTTCGGTGCGCCACTGCGCGAGTTGGGTCGCGGCCTCTTCGAGGAGCCAGGCACCCGATGCCACGATCAGGCCGGTGTCCTCTGCGATGGGGATGAACTCCAGCGGCGAGATCATGCCCAACTCGGGATGATTCCAGCGCATCAACGCCTCGAAACCGGTCAGCTCGCCGGTGAGCAGGTCGATGATCGGTTGGTACTGCACCGACAGCTCCCCCAGTTTCAGGGCCCCGCGCAGAGCTTGCTCCAAGTCGGCGCGGCGGCGGGCCTGATCGCGCATGGCCTCAGTGAACACGGCGTAGCCGTTACGGCCCGAGCCTTTTGCTCTGTACATCGCGGTGTCGGCGTCACGGATGAGGTCCAGTGCCTCGGCGGGCCCGGAGGACTCCGCGATCCCGATCGACGGTGTGATCTCGATGTCGCCGACGGACAGGCTGAAGGGCTCGCAGAATGCGTCCAGCAGACGGACAGCGAGCGATTCGGCCAGTGCGGCGTGGTCAGGGCTGGCCAGGGCGATGACGAATTCGTCCGCACCGACGCGGCACACGAGGTCTTCGCTGCGAACGATCGCGCTGAGTCGGGAGGCGACGGCGCACAGTAGCTCGTCACCGATGGGATGGCCCCAACGGTCGTTGACCGCCTTGAACCGGTCGAGATCCAGGAACACCAACGAGGCATCGAGCCGGCCGTCGTCGGCCTGGTTGCACCAGGTGGTGATGGTGTCGGTAAGTAGCTCACGGTTCGGTAGGTCGGTAAGGGCGTCATGCGTCGCCCGATGCCGCTCGGCGCGTTCCAACGCGACTCGGTCGCTGACATCACGGAGGTTAATCAGTATGCCGTTGACCGCCTCATCGGCGAGCAGATTGCGGCCTACGCCCTCGATGTGGTGCACGGTGCCGTCAGTGTGCTGGACGCGGAACCGCATCATCTTGGTCGAGCCGCGCCCGGCTGATAGCAGCCGTATCGCCCTGCCCACGGTCGATGCGTCGTCGGGGTGAACATGATCCGTGATCACGGTCTGGGCGGTTCGCCCCTGGAGGGCCTCGGCCGGCCGGCCAAGTATGCGTTGCGCCGCAGGGCTGACGTAGGTGGTACGGCCTTGGGGGTCGAACAGAATAGTGGTATCCGACGATGCAGCGACCAGGGCCTGGAATCGGCGTTCGTCGTGCTCGCGAAGCCGTGTCTGCAATTCGTGCAGGCGCGCGGTCAGCCACGCCAAGCACTCGCCAGTGACAACACAGATGACGGTGCAGGCTACAGCCGAGGACGCGAGCCGCGGCGCGTGCGCCACGATTGCCAGCGGAAGCCAGTATGCCGCCAGGAACAGCGGGCTGAGCGCGAGGACGGTACCCCGGCGCAGCGCGGTACCCGCCCACACCGCGAGGACGAAGAAGGAGATGCTGGCCAGATAGGGGTTGGGGTCCATCCAATTGCCGAACCCGCTGATGGCCAACGACGGTGGGATGGCCAGGATCTGCCACCTACGTCGCCACCGGTGCCACGGCAGCCACAACATGACGGCGCCGCACACCATGGTCGCGGCCCCGAGTCCGAGTAACACCGCCAGGATCCGGCGAGCGGGCCCGACAGTCGGTGCGTAGCCGATGACGACGGCGGCCGACGCGATGTAGAGCCAGCCGATGGCATGCCCAGTGAGCCGTCGGAAGGACCCGTCCGGCTCTGCCACCCCCCTGCGCCACCGTCGCCAGGTCACACCCCTTTATCGGCGGGGAACCCGGCCTCCTGAGAAACCCGACGGAGCCCAGGTCATTCGGCGGGCTCCCGGGGGGACGGGAGAACTCGGCCGGCGAGCTGTCGGCCGAAGGCCCGCCGTAGCTCGCTCATCGAGCTGCCCCCTTCAGCGAGGGCCTGAGGAAGAGCCGCGGTCAACGTCTCCACCAATTTCACCACGTCCTGGTCGGTGTGGTGTGCGGTGAGCGAGATCCGGATCCCGGACCGCTTGGCCGGGACCGCAGGGGACGTCGCGATGTCGACGAAGAACCCTGCATCTCGTAAGAGCTCTGCCACCCGGTAGGTGAGGGGCGGCTTACCGACACCGACGCAGCGGATCGGCGTCGCGCTCGGGCTCACCACCGGAAGGTCATGCTCGGCGGCCAACCTGTTGAACAGGTCGATCAGCTGGTTCAGGCGGGCGCGGCGAGGTGCGACCGCGTCGGTCAGGTGCAGGCGGGCGGACGCCAGGATAGCCCCGAGCATCGGGGGCTGCACCGGGCCCGAGAAGATCAACGCTCCGCCCAGTGCGAATACCCGTCGGCGTAACTCCGGGTTGGGAAAGGTCAGCACACCGCCGGCCGCGGCGAACGACTTGTTCAGCGACCCCGTGACGATCGCCCGCTCGGCCGCGGCCGCACTCAGTCGCTCCAACGCATATCCGCGGCCGAACCGTCCGGTCCACGAGATCGCGTGCGCGTCGTCGATGTACAACCACAGATTTGGATGCCGCTCCGCAAGGCCGCTCAACTGTGCGATGGGTGCGGGATCGGCGTACATGCTGTAGATCCCGTCGGTCATGTACCAGACCCGCCGATGCGTGCGTGCCAGCTCCACGACACGGCGTTCGAGGCGACCGAGATCGCCGTGCGGCAGCAGCTCTACCGGGATCCCGTCCGCCTGCACCAGCCTCGCTGCGACCTGCACGCTGAAGTGCACTTGAGCGTCGAGAAGCACGACGTCGTCACTCCCGACCACTACCGGAAGCGCGGCGAGATGCCCCATCGTCGTGCTCGGGCTGATCAGCGCCGGGCGACCGAACATCTCGGTCAACGCGGCCTCTGCCGGGGCATAACCCGGCGCCGACAGGTACGTCCGCGACGAGGAGAACTGACTGCCATACCTCGTCACCGAATCTACGACTGCGGCGACCAACTCGGGGTGGGTCTCCAAGCCGAGGTAACTGCACGAGCCAAAGCTCACCAGGCGTCTACCGTCGACGGTGATCACACGCCCGTCCAGCTGATCATCCTGAGCCGCGCAGTGCGCTAAGCCCAGACTTACCCCTGCCATCACGAGGTCATCAAGCGCGTCCAGCCGGGCTTCGATCGCGCCCATGGTCCCTCCCCGCATCCATACAGTACGCTCCGTAATCAGGCCGCCACAATTGATGTTGATCAAGGCGGATTGACAGTAGCCTGACCTGCAATTGAGCGCCATGTCTGAAGCCCGGCATTTAATACCCACCCGGCCCGAGAGTGGCGTGAGTTCAGGTTCCGCCGCGCACATCAATTCGCTCTTCGTGCCGCACGTAGACATCGAGTCGATCACGTCGGCGACGACGAACACCTAACGTCATCGGGCTGCTGGTCCATTTGTCCTGCCATCGGCAAAGAGTAAGCCAGCCAAATCCTGGTGGCGGCGGCCAGGAGCGTGAAGTCGGCGCGGACGCGTTCGCGGCCGCGCATGCGGGCGCGGCGGCCGCCGTGTCGGCGGTGATTGTGCTGCCCCGGCTGGGGTCAGTCGGCTGTCGTGTAGCGGCGACTTGTCTTCGGCATGGCCATCAGTCCGCACGAGTCGCTGGCCCGGGTGCCGGCTCGTGCACAGCTTGTTGAGCGTTGTCGACGGCGGCGACGGTGTGCCCGCGCGTTGGACGATGTTGGCGATCGTGCTGCGGAGGTCTTGGTCGTCGGCTTCTCACGATGACTGCGACGCTCCTGCTGCGTGGCGGTCGCCTGGATCGGTCGACAGCCGCGGGTCGTTGCTGGTGAGTGAGCTACTAACCGTTATGCCCGGATGTTCACCGGGGCTTTGCTCGCAGCTCGCGAACCAGGTTGTCGTCGTCGCTACTCACCTGACCGCGATTCACCGCGACATTCCATCGGCGCGGTGCCGACGGAGAGGCTTGGCTGGTCGACGGCCGTCACCGCCGCTGCTGTTGTGTGTGCCGTGCCGGTGACCCGTCGCCATTTCGTGCGGCGCGGGTCGGCCGCCGATTGAAGGTGCGCTCAGTTGTCCTGCTGCCGGGCGGTCGCCGCTGGCTCGAGCATGGCGTGACGCAGGGCGGCGACGACGTGTGGGTCGAATTGGGTGCCGACGGCCCGGTCGAGCTCGTCGAGCGCGGCGGGGGTGTCGAGCCGGTCGGCGTAGGGCCGGTTGGACGTCATGGCGGCCAGCGCGGCACATACCGCGATGATCCGAGCGCCCAGGGGAATGTCGTCGCCGGCCAGACCGTCGGGGTAGCCGGTGCCGTCGTAGCGTTCCCGGGCCGAGCGGACCAGCGGCGCCACGGCGGCCAGCGCGGGCGCTGACAAGACGATCCGTTCACCGATCACGGGTGCCTGCTGGATGAAGGTCCACTCCTGCGGTGTCAGCGGAGCGGGCTTGCGCAGGATCTCGTCGGGGATGCCGACCTTGCCGACGTCGTGCAGCTGAGCGGCCTGCCGGATCCGCGCCACGTCCGCGGCGGGGACGCTCAGCTGCTGGCACACCGCGCCGGCCAGGTCGGCCGTAACGACCAGCCGCTGCGCCCATTCGGTGTCCCGTTCGTGGATGGATCGCAGCAGCGCGTTGATGGTTTGCGCGTCCGCGGGTACCCGGCTGCTGTTCTTGTTTTCGTACATGCGCAGGTCGACCGCGCGCATCGCGTCGGTTGCCGTGGCCGCGTCGGCGGGCAGCAGGATCGAGCCGTGGGAGGTGGTGATGGAGAAGCCTTCGCCGTGCTCGCTGAGCGCTTGGGTGGTAATGGCGATGATCGGCTCGGTTCCCGCGCGGCCGGGTCGGGCCAGGACGCAGAACTCGTCGCCGCCGATCCGGTAGGCGCGGCCGCGTCCGTCGATGTCGCGGGCGAGAGCGGCGCCGAGCCGGGCCAGCAGGGCGTCACCGGCGGGGTGGCCGAAGGTGTCGTTGTAGACCTTGAAGCCGTTGAGGTCACACAGCGTGAGCAGGACTGGATTGGCCTCGGAGGCGCGGGCAAGGTGCATGTCTAGGTCGGCAACCAGCTGCCGCCGGTTGTAAAGGCCGGTCAACGCGTCGGTGTGCGCGGCCTCGACGAGGGCCTTTTGCCCACGGCGCACCGCGACGACGAAGGCGGCGATGAGCAGCAGCGCCGCGAGGACCAGCACGAACGGCAGCACCCCCGTCCCGGTCAGCGGGCCCGCGCCGCGGGTGGCCACCGCGACGACGTACCAGTGGTTGGCGTTGCCCGGCATTGCGGCTATCCGCTGGTAGCCGGCCTGGCGCCGGTCGAGTTGAAGCTGACCCTTGTCGACCCAACCGTGCACCGTGCTGCGGAACCGGGCGTCGGTGGGATCGCCCAGCGGGGCACCGATCTGCTGCGGCCGCGCCGAGTCGATCACCACGTGCCCGGTGTCGGCGTCCACCACCAGCATGGTCCGGTCGCTGCGGGCAACCGCCTCCCGGCGGAAGCTGTCCAGCGTGACCTCGAAGTGCACGATGCCCGGTTTGGATCCGTCCGGCATCGGCACCAGGGTGGAGTTGGAGATCACCCACTCGTAGGTGTCCGGGGATACGTACGGCTTGGCCTGGTACACCTGGTCCTTGCCGAGGGCGAACGACGGCGCGAAGAACGGATTCTTGCTTTCGTCCGGCGACAGGTCGGCGTAGCCAGCCCGCTCGCCGCGTACGGTCCGGGCGTTCTCCGCCCCGGACGCGTCGATGAAGCAGGCCTCGCCGATTTGGTCCGGGTACAGCTGCTCCAGGTAGCCCAGGGAGTTGTTGATCGCGTCGAGGGTGGCGCCGCCGCGCCGCACCCGATCGTCGCGGTCTCCGGGCTCGGCGTAGAACCGCCGGTACTCCGAACTATGCGCGGTCAGCAGAATGATCGAGCTGGCCCGGGCGAAATAGGCGTCGAGCATCTGCGCCTGTTCGGCCGCGTCCTGCGTCAACTCATTGCGCTCCCGGACCAAGGCACGGGCGTGCCCGGCGAACCCGGCGGACACCCCGATGATCAACAGCACCACGGCCCCCACCAAGCCCACTAGCAGTGACCGTCGCATGCCTCACCGTCACTTTCCGTTCCACAGCCCTGCCTTCCCACAGCGCAGGCCGGCGATCCCCTTCGACCAGGCTGAGCCGTCCGACCGTTGCTACAGTCGATTCCCGGCGATGTGCACCCAACCCGCAACCGAACAGCATCCCGGGTACGGCACCATGGCCGGCATGACACTCGTGCCGGCTGCGAGACCTCAACAACAACCGGAACCTCAACGGCGCCATCTCGCTGACCCGGACCCCCGCCAGCTTCAGCGTGATCTCTGCGGGCACGTACGCCGTGGAGGGGAGCGCTCGACAGCAGGGCCCGACTGACCATCGGCTAGATCCGCGCGATCCGCCTCAGAAGGCCATCATGAAGAGTCCACGTAGGCACCCCAGCCGATCGAGATGCCCCTCCGGTGCTCACCGACCCGGACGGCACTGGTTACCGCGCTGTCCGTCGGCCGCTTGGTATCGGCCTCGCCGTGGCGTGAACCTTTTACCGGTTTATGCGTCACTGGTGTTATGAAAGCTGAATTCCCCCAAAAGACAGTGTCGCGGCGACGTGTCCTCGGCGGCCTCGCCGGCGTGGGCGCCATGCTCGCCGGCGCCGGCCTGCGGCCTGCCGCTGCCGCTGCCGCACCCGCTTCCTCCCCCGCCCGCACCCTGGCGCGAACGTCAGCCCTGGGCGTCGGCGGACAGACGAGCCGTACCCCGTTCACGATGACCCATCTGGCCATGAGCTGCCACGGCTCGTCGGCACCGGGCGTCCGCCTGCGCTCGAATGAGCGCTGGGGCGACTGGAACCCCGCGCACAGCGACCACCGCGGCAAGGACGGCGTCACCTCGGAGCGCTCCTACGCCCTGCTTTCCGCCCCGGACGGGGTCGGTTACGAGGTCGACGGCAACGGCGCCAAGGATGTCCGGGTCGTGGAGATGAACACGGCCACCGGGCCGGTCGCGACCGGGGCCGCCACCACCGAGATGCGCATCGACAGCGGCACCACCGGACTGCGCTACCTCAGTCGCGCCGCGTGGGGCGCCGACGAGTCGTTGCGGTTCAAGCCCGACGGCACCCTGGCCTGGGGGCCGACGCAGTACTTCGACCTGCAGACCATCGCGGTGCACCACACCGCCGGGATGAACGACGACCCCGACCCGGCCGCCACCGTCCGGGCGATCTATCACTTCGACGCGGTCATCCAGGGCTTCGGCGACTACGGTTACCACCTGCTCATCGACGAGGCGGGCCGGATCTACGAGGGGCGCTGGTCCGGCGACGACCAGATCCCGGTCTACGGCCCGGACCGTGGCCCCGACGGCCGGCTCCAGATGGTCACCGCCGCGCACATCGCCGGCTGGAACAGTGGGGTCGTCGGTGTGGTGCTCCTCGGCGACTTCACCTCGAGGCAGCCGACCGAGGCCGCCCGACAGTCGCTCGCCATGGTGCTCGCGATCTTCTCCGGCCTGGAGCGGCTGGACCCGCTGGGCTTGGTCGATTACGTCAATCCGGTCAGCGGGGTGAGCAAGACCGTCAACTCGATCGCCGGCCACCGCGACTACGCCGCCACCGAATGCCCCGGCAACACCTTCTACCCCCAGCTCCCGTCGCTGCGCACGCAGGTTGCTGAGCTCGTGCACCGCGCCTGAGCACGCCAGGGCCTGTCCCGCATCACGCGTCGTTGACCGGCTGTGCAATGCCGTCGAGCAAATCCTCCCGCATCTGACTGGTCTCAAAACATCGGTCAGATGTGATTTCTATCCGTATCGTCGGCCGCCGCGACCGACGCGTGATAGATAGGCTGATGTAAATATGTGGCTGCGCTCCCGGCTCCGGCCGGTCGACGGGAGGTCCGGCATGAGGTGGACGACGAGTGCCGGTCGGTGGCGGCTTCCCCTCATGCTGGCCGCGATCCTCGTTCTCGCCCTCGGCGCGTTCGGGGTGGGGCGGCTGGTGACCGGGCACGAGAAAGACGAGCACGAAGCCGCGGGCGCCGATCGCGACGGCGACCGTGACGCGGGCAACGACGATGACGAGGAGGACGGCGGGCCGCAGGCGCCCGCCGACTACCTCACGCTGAAGTGGACGTCGGGCCGAGACGTGACCCCGGCTCAGGTGGCGCGCTCGATTCAGCAGGCTGCCGCGATACCCCAGGGAGCCGGTGGCAGGTGGAGCGCCATCGGCCCGTCGAACGTTGGTGCCCGCGTCGTCGGCCTGGTGGTGGACTCCGCGTATCCGGACACGCTCTACAGCGCGGTGTCTGGTGGCGGAGTGTGGAAGAGCACCGACGCCGGACAAACCTGGCAGCCCAGTTGGCCCGCAAGACTGACGCAGACCATGGGCGCTCTGGCCATCGGCTCCGACGGCACGTTGTGGGCCGGCACCGGTGAGGCGAATCCGTCCGGCGGCGGCCTGACGTTCTTCGGCAACGGCATCTACCGGTCGACCGACCACGGGCGCACCTGGCAACAATGGGGGCTGCCACAGAGCGCGGCAATCGGGCAAATCGTCGTCGATCCCACGAACCCCAGGCGGGTGTTCGTGGCCGCGGCCGGCTCCATCTCGTCATCGGTGTCACAGCGCGGCATCTACCGCGTGGACAACGGCGGCCGGAACTGGAAACTGGTTCTCGCCCCGCCGAACGGGACAACGGGCGGCATCGACCTGGCCATCGACCCGGCCAACCACAACCGGATCTTCGCCGCTCTGTGGGACCACAAACGCAACAACGGCGCGCGTACCTACGGCGGGGTCGGCTCCGGGCTGTTCCGCTCGGACGACGGAGGCAACTCCTGGAAGCGGTTGCAGAACATCGTCGGACCGGTGTCCGACTACGACCAGACCGGGTCCGGTCTCAAGAGCGACCCCAGCCTGGGCCGCTTGGGTGTCGCGGTCGCGCCCTCCGACCCCAAGCGGGTGTACGTCGTGTTCGGTTCACCCTACGGGCCGGACAAGGGCTTCTACGTCTCCAACGACGGCGGTGACTCGTTCACCCGGGGCGGCCGCCCGGGTGGGTCGGGCGGCTACCAGTGGTGGTTCGGCCGGCTGTGGGTCGACCCCGCCAACGAGAACCACCTGTTCTCCGCGGACGTGGCGCTGCGCGAATCAACCGACGGCGGGCAGACCTGGCACGACTCCGGAGGCGTACACGCCGACCAGCACGCGTTGCAGTGGGATCCGACCCGAGCGGGACGGGTGTACCTCGGCAACGACGGCGGAGTCTGGCGCTCGGACGCGAACGGTGCCACCCAGACCTGGCAGCACGCCACCTACGAGCCGTGGAATCAGTCCTACCACCTCGCCGTCGCCGCCGACGACCCGACCCGGCTCGCCACCGGGCTGCAGGACAACGGCAGCGTACGTACCTGGACCGCGACCGCACCGCCGACCGACCTTTCACAATGGAACGCGTACGGCGGCGGCGACGGTCACGAGGTGCTCATCGACTACCGCGACCACGACATTTACTACGAGTGCTCACAGGTCGGCTCCTGTCACCGGCATGAGGACACCGGCGGGGTGTCGAAGCAGTTCAACCTCGGCGCCCGGCACTCGTCACGGATCACTACCGACGCGCCGCTGGTGCTCGACCCCAGCAATCCGGACGTGGTGTATTTCGGCGGCAACGTGCTGGACCGCTCCACCGACCGCGGCAACACCTTCACCCAGATCAGCCCGCCCGACCCCGACTTCCTGACCGGCCCCGTACCACCGGATGAGAACGACCTCGGCCCGTTCTACGCCAACGAATACGCCACGATCACCTGGATCGCCCCGGCCAGGACCGATCCCAACACGATCTACCTGGGCACGGACACCGGCCGGGTATGGAAGACCAACGACCTCGGCGGCCACTGGACCGAGTTCACCGGAAAGGGGTTGCCGCAGCGGTGGGTCAACGCGATCGTGGTGGACCCGGCCAACGCCAACCACGTGTACATCGCCTTCTCCGGCTACCGCGAGGGCGACAACGCGGCCAACGTCTGGGAAACCGGCAACGGCGGCGCGACATGGCGGGACATCAGCCGGAACCTTCCCGACGGACCGGTCGAAATGTTGACGTACGACCAGCGGCATCACCAGCTGTACGCGGCCGACGACTTCGGTGTCTTCTACCTGCGTAACGGCAGCCCGCGCTGGGTCAAGCTGGGTCGCGGGCTACCCGACACCCCAGTCATGGACATCAAGCTCACCGGCGACGGCAAGTCGATGTACGCCGCAACATTCGGCCGAAGCGTCTGGCGCCTACCACTCCCACCGGCCTTCTGATCGCGACGCGCACCTCAAGCCGCCCCTCGCCAGGCGAGCCTTCGGCGACCCAAGCCTCGTCGATTTGCGGCGGGCCCGGCCAGGCCCGCGGATCCGAAGGCCACTTCATCGGATAGCCATTGGCCAGGCGCACCGCGCGCAGGACTCCCAGACATTGCTCGAGGTCGTCGGACCGGCGGGCTCGAACGGTCAGTGGCCGGATAGTCAGGTCACTCACCGAAGCAGCCGTCGTGCCGGTACAGGTGCGGCGCCTCCGGATACTGCAGTCCGGTGCCGCTCCACAGGGCGCGTGGAGGTTCCAGAACCACTCCGGTCGCCGGGTCGGTCCGGGCCTGCGCGATACCGGGCCGATCCGGGTCGCCGGAACAGTAGGTGACGTGACCGGCGCCGTCGTCGTCCCAGGCCAGGTCCGGGTCGATACCGGGGAGCCCGGCGATGCGTACCGGCTCGGTCCAGCCGGCCGGCGGATCGTCCGCGGTGACCAGTTGACCGGGGCGGCCGACGTCGGTGGTGATCAGCCAGAACCGCCCGTCGTGGTGGCGCAGCGTGGGCGCGAAGATGCCGCGGCTAGGCGCGGCATCTCCGGCCGGGAGCTGGGTGTCGGCGGTGAGGACGTTTCCCACCTGCTGCCAGTGAATGAGGTCGTCGCTGCGGAAGAGAGGCACCCCGGGGCTGTACTCGAACGAGGAGTTCGCCAGCCAATGGACGCCGTGGTCGTCCGGGCCGACGGCGGGATCGGGGTGGAAACCCTCGATCACCGCAGAGGTGGCCAGGGAGGTCACCGGATCAGGTCGTTCAGGCTGCGCAGGACGAGCGGTCCGAGGAAAGCGCTCGGGTTGGCGGTCGCGGTGGTCGTCACCCGGAAACTCGAGCTCTCCCCCGGCAGCAGCGTGACCAGCCCGCGGTCCACCGTCGCGTCCGGGTCTATCCGATCCACCTGAAGGAACACGTCCCGGGTGACGGCGTCGGCGGACACCGTCACCAGCACACCGCCCTCCACGGCCTCGGCCATGGCCCGCAGCGAATCGGGCTGCAGCCGTTGCCCGATCGGTTCGGCCGGGTAGTGCACCGCCCGCGCGAAGCCATCGGCCTCGGCGACGAGCAGGCCGGTGGCGGGATCGGCGAAGGTGGCGAGCTTCTCGGGCACCGTGACCGATGCGCTCGCGCGCGGGCGGACCTCGGCTTCGATCTCGGCTGTGCCGTACACCGTGCCGTCGAGGTCCAGGGTGCGCAGGGCGATCTCCGTACGAATGGGCTCGTCAGTGTCGTTGAGCAGCACCAGAGCCACGCCCGAACCGTCCGGGTGGGGCTGGAAGGTGGCCAGCCGCGGCGCGTAGGCCGCCTGCACCGCCCACCACAGCGGCTTGCGATGCCCGTCGAAGTCGACCGCGGCCCACGAGATGACCGGCCAGTTGTCGTTGAGCTGCCAGAGGACGACACCGGTGTTCCACGGCGCCAGCGACCGGAAGTGCTCGACGCCGAACCGGATGGCGTGGGCCTGGTTGAGCTGGGTCGCCCAGTGCCAGTCGTCGATGCTCGACGGCGCCGGCAGGTGGGCCGCCAGGCCGCGCTCGAGTTTGCCGTTGCCGTCGGCGGCCTTCTGATGGACGAGCATCTGCTCGCCGTACGGCCGCAGCGGCTCGTCGTGCACCACCCGGCTCAGCGTCGACCAGGCCGGTGGTCCCTGGAAGCCGAACTCGCTGACGAAACGCGGATGCCAGGTCCGGTACGCCGTGTAGTCGAGCTCGTTCCAGACGTCCCACACGTGCACGGTGCCGTTGCGGGGGTCGTTGGGGTGGGCGTAGTCCACGAACGAGTACGGCGAGGCGGGCGTGTACGGCCGGGTCGGGTCGAGCTCGGCGACGATCCGGGGCAGCAGGTCACGGTAGTAGCCGTCGCCCCACGGGCGGTCGCCGAGGGCGGGGCGCCAGTCCCATTCGACGTACCCCCAGGTGTTCTCGTTGTTGCCGTTCCACACGATCAGCGACGGGTGCGCGGACAACCGGGTCACCTGCTCCCGGGCCTCGGCCTCGACCTCGTCGGCCAGCCACGCCTCCTCGGGGTAGGCGGCGCAGGCGAACAGGAAGTCCTGCCACACGAGCACGCCGCGCTCGTCGGCCAGCCGGTAGAAGGCCTCCGCCTCGTAGATGCCACCGCCCCAGATGCGCAGGAGGTTGACGTTGGCGCCCAGCGCGTCGTCGAAGCGGGCGGCGTAGCGCTCCTCGCCGATCTCGGTGATGAAGGCGTGGTCGGGGATCCAGTTCATGCCGCGGACCGCGATCGGCCGGCCGTTCACCCGGATCTCGAAGCGGTTGCCGTCCTCGTCCGGGGAGGTGTCCAGCGCTACCGTACGGAAGCCGATCCGGCCCGACCAGGAACCGCCGGACTGCAGCCTCACCTCCGCCTCGTACAACGCGGGGGCACCGTGGCCGACCGGCCACCAGAGGTCGGCATCGGGCACCCGTACCTCCAGCCGGGCCGAGACCGCACCCGCGTCGAGGACGGTCCGCGCCTCGTGCCCGGCGACGGTGGCGACCACCTCGAGCGGTCCGCCGCCCGGGACGGCGCGCTCGACGTCCACGTGGGCGGTGAGGACGCCGGTGCCGTCCCGCACGTCGACCAGCGGCCGTACGCCGGCGATCCGGGCCGCCGACCACGACTCGATGCCGATCGGCTGCCAGATTCCGCTGGTCGCCACGTCGATGCCCCAGTCCCAGCCGAAGTTCGCGGCGGACTTGCGCAACAGGTTGTACGGGTGGTGATTCACGTGCGGCCACGGTCCGTGCTCGCGTTCGCGCCGTTCCACCTCCTCGACGGGGGCGGCGAAGGTGACGACGAGCTCGTTGGCGCCCTCACGCAGGACTTCCCGGATGTCGACGCGGTAGCTGCGGTGCTGATTCTGTGTGGTGGCCACGACGACGCCGTTCAGCTCGATCGTCGCCACCGTGTCGAGGCCGAGCGCCACCAGGTCGTGCCGCTCGTGGTCGTCGGCCGACCAGTCGAAACGGGTGTGGTAACGCCAGACGGTCGAGCCGATCCACTGTTGGCCGGCCTCGTTGTCACCATCGAACGGGTCCGGGATCAGGCTCGCCCGGACCAGGTCGAGATGAACGCACCCGGGGACGACGGCGTCGGTGGGCACCTTCGGGAAGCCGGCGGGCAGAGTTCCCGACACGGCTTCGACGGTCCAGCCGGTAGTGATCGTGACGAATTTTGACACAAGGGTATTCACGAAACGTCCTTCGCGCGGTGTTTCAGGGGCGTGCGAGCTGCTTCAGTCGTTCTTCGGGATTGGGTGCGGCGGCGGCCAGCAGCTTGGTGTATTCGTGCTGCGGGCGCAGGATGACGTCGTCGGCCGGACCACGTTCGACGATGCGGCCCCGGTACATCACCAGGATCTCGTCGGAGAAGTGCCGGGCCGTGGCGAGGTCGTGGGTGATGTAGAGGACGCCCAGGTCGTCCTCGCGTTGCAGCAGGGCCAGCAAGTTGAGGACGCCGAGCCGGATCGAGACGTCCAGCATGGACACCGGCTCGTCGGCGACGAGGATGCGCGGTTGCGGAGCCAGGGCCCGGGCGATGGCCACGCGCTGCCGCTGGCCGCCGGAAAGCTCGTGCGGGCGCTTGCGCGCGTAGTCCTCGGGCGGGGTCAGGCGCACCCGGCTCAGCAGTTCGTCGACCTGTTCTCGAACCTCGGCCTTGTTCTTGGCGCGCCCGTGCAACCGCAACGGCCGGGCCAGGTGGTGGGCGATGTCGTGGTAGGGGTTGAGGGAGGCGAACGGGTCCTGGAACACCATCTGTACCGCGCCCCGGTAGCGCCGTAGGCCGTCGCCGTGCCGCTTGATCGGCTGGCCGTCGAGCAGGATCTCGCCCGAGGTCGGCCGTTCGAGCTGCATGAGCATCTTGGCGATGGTCGACTTGCCGCTGCCGGACTGGCCGACCAGGGCGACGGTCTTGCCTGGCTCGAGGCGGAAGCTGACGTCGTCGACGGCGAGCAGGCCCTCCTTGACTCCGCGCAGCCGGTAGCGCTTGGAGACGCCGCGGAATTCGAGTGTGGTCATGAGACGGTCCCTTCGGCGACGTGCTCGGCGGATTCCTCGATGGACGGGCCGGCTGAGTCGAGGAGGGCCTGTTCGGTCTCTTCGAGCTGACCGAGCCGGGGGTCGCTCTTTCCGGTGCGGATGAAGTCGCCGCGCTCGCCGGTCAGGCTCGGGAAGGAGGCCAGGAGCTTCTTCGTGTAGTCCTGCTGCGGCTTGGTGTAGAGGTCGTACGCGCCCTGGATCTCGATGATCTCGCCCGACCGCATGATCGCGATCCGATCGGCGACCTCGAGCAGCAGCGGCAGGTCGTGGGTGATGAAGAGGACCGCGAAGCCGAGCTCGGACCGCAGCCGGGTGATCTCGTTGAGGATTTCCCGCTGCACGACCACGTCGAGGGCCGTGGTCGGCTCGTCCATGATCATGATTTCCGGGTCCAGGGCCATGGCCATGGCGATCATGACGCGTTGCCGCATGCCGCCGGACAACTCGTGGGGGAAGGAGCGCATCCGGGTACGGTCGACGCCGACCCGTTCGAGCAGATCGCCGGCCGCCCGTTCGCGGTCGGCCCGCTTCATCTCCGGCCGGTGCGCGGTGAAGACGTCCTCGAGCTGGGCCCGGATCGAGATGACCGGGTTGAGGGAGTTCATCGCGCCCTGGAACACCATGGAGATCTTGTCCCAGCGGAACTTGCGCAGCTGCTCGCCGGCCAGGGACGCCACATCGACGTCGGTACCGTCGGCCGAGTGGAAGACCGCGCGCCCCGACGTGATCAGCGCGGGCGGCTTGAGCAGCCGGGTCAGTCCGTACGCCAAGGTCGACTTGCCGCAGCCGGACTCGCCGGCCAGGCCCAGCACCTCGCCCCGGGCCAGGGTGAAGCCGACGTGCTGGACGGCGTGGGTCGTACGGGTTCCGAGATAGTCGACGCTGAAGTCCTCGACGCTCAGCACTGGGGTGGTCGGCATTGGGGCGCTCACTTGACGTCCTCCTTCTCCACCCGCTGCAGCTGTGCCGACGTCAGGCCCCAGGCCTTGCGCGCGGCTCGGGTCTGCGCGCGCAGCCGCGGGTTGATGATCTCGTCGATCGCGAAGTTGATGAGCGACAGCGCCGCCCCGAACAGGGCGATGACCAGACCCGGCGGAACGAACCACCACCACGCGCCCTGATCGAGGGCCAGTGCGGTGTAGGCGTTGAACAGCATCGTGCCCAGCGTGATGGTGTTGCTCGCGCCCAGGCCGAGGAAGGCGAGCCCGGCCTCGCCCAGGATCGCGAAGATGACCGCGAACACGAACTGGGAGGCCAGCACCGGGACCAGGTTGGGCAGGATCTCGACGGTCAGGATGCGCCACGTACGCTCGCCGGAGACCCGGGAGGCGGCGACGTAGTCGCGGCCGCGCAGCGACAAGGTGACCGCCCGCAGCACCCGGGCCGAGCCGGCCCAGCTGGTGATGGACAGGACGAGCCCGATCAGCAGCAGACCGCGGTGCGCGGGCGGCACGTAGTTGCCGATGATGATCACCAGGGGCAGGCCGGGAATGACCAGGGCGACGTTGGTGAACAGGGCGAACGCCTCGTCGACGATGCCGCCGAGGTAGGCGCCGAGCACGCCGAACAGCGCGGACAGGACGGTCGCGAGGATGCCGACCACGAAGCCGACGATCAGCGATCCGCGCATCCCGTAGGCCAGCATCGCCCACACGTCCTGCCCGGTCTGGGTGGTGCCGAGCAGGTGGGCACCGCTCGGGTGCGCGTAGGCGTCGGTGCTGATCGCGTTGGGGTCGGACACCAGCAGCGGGCCGATCAGGGCCCAGGCCACGATGAGGCCGGCCAGCACGAGACCGACGATGAGCTTGGGTGATCGCGAGGGCAGCAGGGCGGCCAGGCCGCGGCGGCCGGTCGGAGCGGCCTCGGGGACCGCGGCGACGACGGTTGTTGTCATGAGACTTCTCCTATCGCCGCGCGCGCGTGCGGGGGTCGATGATCCCGTACAGCACGTCCACCACGAGGTTGGCGGCCAGCACGGACAGCGAGATGACCAGGAACAGGCCCTGCATGAGCGTGTAGTCGTTGTTGGACACCGCGGTGAACAGCAGCTTGCCGATGCCCGGGTAGCCGAAGACCTGCTCGGTGACGATGGACCCGGAAACCACGAAACCGAGCGAGATGGCGAATCCCGACACCGACGGCAGCATGGCGTTGCGCGCCGCGTACGTCGCCCGTACCCGGCTGGGCTTGAGGCCCTTGGCCTCGGCGGTGACGATGTAGTCCTCGGAGAGGGTCGCGACCATCATGTTGCGCATCCCGAGCATCCAGCCGCCGAACGACGAGATGACGATCGTGGCCGCCGGCAGCAGGCCGTAGTAGATCGCGCTCGTCAGGAAGCCCGAGGTCAGGCCGGGCTCGGTGGTGTTGACGTCATAGCCGCCGGTGAATGGGAAGATCGCGATGTCGCGGGTGAGGAAGAGCACCAGGACCAGCGCCAGCCAGAAGTAGGGCACCGACTGGAACATCGTGGTGACCGGGATGAGGTTGTCCAGCCAGGAGCCGCGTTTCCAGCCGGCCAGCGCGCCGAGCCCCACGCCGAGGAGGAACGACATGACGGTCGCGATGCCGACCAGGGCGATGGTCCAGGGCAGCGCCT
This sequence comes from Actinoplanes sp. NPDC051411, assembly GCF_040682075.1. NCBI lineage: Bacteria > Bacillati > Actinomycetota > Actinomycetes > Micromonosporales > Micromonosporaceae > Actinoplanes > Actinoplanes sp. NPDC051411. Next base: position 19,874 of record NZ_JBFBAD010000123.1, read on the forward strand.
GGCCGATCACGGTGGTCACCTGGGCCGGGAACTGAACGAGCGAGACGCCCAGGTCACCGTGGAGCAGATTGACGAGGTAGTCCCAGTACTGGTGGATCAGGCTGCCTTTGCCGCCACCGAGCTCGACCTCGAGGGCCGCGCGGGTCTGCGGCGTCACCGGCTGGCCGGCGGCGGTCATCTTCCCGATCAAGGTGTCCACCGGATTGCCCGGCATCAGCCGCGGCAGGATGAAGTTGATCGTCACCGCGGCCCACAGGGCGACGACGTAGAACGCCGCCTTCTGCATGTAGAAGCGCATGGATGCTGCTTTCGCCGGGTCCGGGGCCGGTCCTCGTACGACCGGCCCCGACGCGAAGGACGGGTGGCTACTTGACCGGGCGGATCTTCTTGAGCACGAGGCCCAGGCCCCAGTTGCTGTTCCAGGGCAGCGGGAACGCGTACAGGTTGGAGGCGGTCGGCCAGCCGGTGGCGCGGGAGTTGTTGTATTCGGCCAGCGCCGAGTTGACGTAGACCGGGATGTACGGCATCTGCGCGGCGACCTTGTCCTCGATCGTCTTGTAGGCCGCCTGCTTCACCGCGTCGTCGTTGGTCGAGGCGAGCTGCTTGAGGGCGGCGTCGACCGCCGGGTCGGAGAAGCGCGAGGTGTTCGTGGTCGCGTTCTTGCCGACCTTCGCCGTGGCCAGGCTGTTCAGGTAGTTGTTGAACACGTAGTACGGGTCGGACGAGACGCCCATGTTCACCGAGTTCATCGACAGCTGAAACTTGCCGCTGGTCTCCCCCTGCAGCCAGGCGTTCTGCGACATCGTGTTGACCGTCAGCTTGATGCCGGCCGACTTGAACTGCGCCTGCAGGAGCGTGCAGATCGTGTCGTAGTCGGTCCAGCCCGAGACCACGTTGATGCTCAGGGCCAGCTTCTGGCCGCCCTTGGCGTAGTAGCCGTCCGAGCCGAGCGCCCAGCCGTCGGCCTCGAGCACGCTCTTGGCCTTGGCGGTGTCCGCGGCCTGCGGCGCCGTCATGTAGTCGGGCGAGACGATCTGGCTCTTGTTGACCGAGTTGAGGATCATCACGTTGGACGCGGGCAGGCTGAAACCGGCGCCGGCCTGCGTGCCGAGCTGGGTGCGGTCCATCGCGTAGTACATCGCCTGCCGTACGGCCAGGTCGGTCTGCGGCCCGGTACAGCCCATCGCCGCGTTCACGCAGGTGAACAGCGACGAGGTCGCCTGCGGGGTGTTGGTGTAGGCCAGGTTCGGGTGCTGCGCGACGATCGACTTCAGGGTCGGCAGGAAGTTGCCGGTGATGTCGAGCGTGCCGGCGTCGAGAGCCGACTGGGTCACGTTGGCAGTCGACGACGGCACGTAACGCACCTGGTCGACCGCCGGCGCGTCGTCGCCGGTGCCCCAGTAGGTGGTGTTCTTGGTCAGCAGGTAGCTCTGTGTGTTGAAGCTCTTGAGCTTGTACGGGCCGGTGCCGACCGGGTCGGTGTTGGTGGCCGTGATCGGGTCGGCGATTTTCGACCAGATGGCCTGCGGGACGATCGGCAGGTTGCCGAGCACCTGTGGCCCCAGGGTGAAGGACGTGCTGGGAAAGGCGACGGTGACGGTCCCGGCGTCGCCGGCGGTGGCCGTCCACGTGGTGCCGGTGGTGTTCAGCCCGGGGTTCTTCGAGAACAGATTGAGGCTGTACGCGACGTCCTGGCTCGTCATCGCGGTGCCGTCGGTGAACTTCACGCCCGGGCGGACCTTGACGGTCAGCTGGGTGCCGTCGGAGTTCCAGGTGAACGACGTGCCGAGCACCGGGACCGGGTCACCCGCGCTGGTCTTGTTGTAGTAGAAGAGCGCCTCGTAGATCACGCCCTGCGTCGGCTGCATGAAGGCGCCGGTGTTGTTGAACGGGTTGAAGTTCTCCGTGCCGATATCGGAGGTGCCCACCGTGATCGTGGTGAGGCCGCTGCTCTTCGCGCCGGAACCGGACGACGAGCAGCCGGTCAGCGTGATGGTCAATGCCGCTACAACGGAGAGTCCCGCCATTCCCCGGCGTCGAAAGGTCCTCAGGGACATCGTCGTTTCTCCTGCTCGCGAGAACGCCGAGCCGGTGCCCGGCGCCGTGTGCGGCTCAACTTAAGCGTTTAAGTCACATCGCACAATGCCTCGCTGTCATACTTCCCGAAACCCGGTCGTCACAATTCCCTGAGCGGACTTATTACAGGATGTGATCAAAGTGCGGACAAATTGCCGGAGCCGCCGAAAAGTGATCCGGGGGGCGCAGGTGGGACCGGACGCCACCACTCAGGCCGGCGGGGCGGCCGTGCTGGCGCGGACCACCAACTCGGTCGGCTTGTCCGGCTGCGAGCTCGGGGAACGCCCGCCGATGCGGTCCATCATCACGGTCGCCGCGTGCGCGCCGTAGGCCTGGATGTCGCGGCTCAGCGCGGTCAGCGCCGGCCGGACCAGAATGCAGAGCTGGGAGTCGTCGCCGGCCACGATGGAAAGCTCGTCGGGCACCGCCACCGACATCTCCTGGGCCACGTTGAGGGCGGCCGCGGCCATCACGTCGTTGTCGTACATGATGGCGGTCGGCCGGTCCCGCCGGGACAGCAGCGTCCGGGTCGCCCGCACGCCCGCCTCCCAGGTGTAATCGGTCTCGACGACCGCCACGTCCTCGAGGCCGTGGGCCGCGGCGGCGGCCCGGAAGGCGGCGATCCGCCGCTGGGTGTGCTCCAGGGCGGCGAGGCCGGCGACCCGGGCCAGGCGGCGGTGGCCGAGCGCGACCAGATAGTCCACGGCCACGGTCACGGCCTCGGCGTCGTCGGTCCAGACGGCCGGGATCTCGCTGCCGACCTGGGGATGGCCGACGATCACGGCGGGAATGCCGAGCCGCTCGACCACGGGGATCCGGTCGTCGGAGGTCCGGAGGTCGGTGAGGATGATGCCGTCGACCCGGCGCTCGGCCCAGCCCAGCCGGATGGCGTCGATCGCCGCGGCGTGGTCGTCGACGATCTGCAGGAACAGCCCGACGCGCTCGCGGGACAGCGCGCCCTCGAGCCCGGCGATGAACCGCATGAAGAACGGCTCGGCGCCGAGAGTGTCAGCCGGCCGGGCGATGATCAGGCCGACGCTGTGCGCACGCGAACCGGACAGCGACCGGGCGGCTACGCTGGGTCGCCAACCGATCTCGTCGGCGATGGCCAGAATGTGACGGCGGGTCTTCTCGGACACCCCCGGCCGCCCGTTGAGCGCGTACGAGACGGCGCCGATCGAGACGCCCGCTTGCGTGGCGATCTCCGCGATTGTCGGGCGTTTCACGTATCCCTCCCCTGGCCAGCATACGGGTGCGGGAGGTCGAACACCGATCCTTAAGCGCTTCAGTGGGGCCGCGTCACATGACCGAGATCGGCTAGGTCGCGGACCTGCCCTCGCAGTGCTTCGCCACCGGTCCGGGCGGCGCACCACGGTCAGACTCTCAGTATTGGGGGTAGGGCGGCTCCTGAGGGGCCTGAGCGTAACCCTCGCCGGGGTTCTTGGGGCTCGGCCCGTACTGGTTGGCCGGGCGGCTGTCCTGCACGAAGAAGATCAGCAGAACGATCCAGCCGGCGACCGGAACGAGGCCGATCAGCTGCCACCAGCCGGAGCGGCCGATGTCGTGCAGGCGCCGCGCGCCCACGGCGAGAGACGGAACGAGCAGCGCCAACTGGAAGACACCCTGGATAGGCCCGGTGCCGCCGTACGACCCGGCGCGGAGACCGAAGATCGCGTCGAGGACGCCGCCGACGGCGCTCACGATCGCGCTGAAGAGAACGAAGAACCAGAACTCCGAACGGCGCGCGCGGCCGTTGAAGTCCGCATATTTGCGTTGCAGGCAGACCCTGATGGCATCCTGGAACGACATGGGCGACCCTTCCGAGGACCTTGCTGATTAGATGGATGCCGATCCTAGTACCACGACGGCCTGTTGAGGTCGCTCGCGCAGGGCGGTCCGGTTGCGTCGCTGGGCCGGTTCGACCCATCATCGAGACTCATGAATATCTTTGCCGCCGTCCTCGCGGCTACTCTCCTCGTGCCGGGAGCCCCGGCCGCCCGGGCCGACGCGGCCCCACCCTGGACCGGCTCCTGGTCCACCAGCCCCCAGCGCGAAACCGGCCCGGGCTTCTCCGACCAGACCCTGCGCCAGCTCGTCCACCCGACCCTCGGCGGCAGCACCATCCGCATCCGCCTGGCCAACACGTTCGGCGACGAGGACGTCGCCTTCGACGCGGTCAGCATCGCCCGCGCCACCTCCTCCGGCTCGCCCGAACTGGTCGCGGGCACCAGCCGCCGGGTCACCTTCCACGGCCGTACGCGCGTCACCGTCGCGACCGGCACCGAGATCTACAGCGACCCGATCGACCTGAGCGTCGCCTACGGGCAGGACCTCGCCGTCGACCTCCACGTCACCCGTGGCGGCGACGCGGCCGCGATCACCGGGCACGACGCCGCGCAGGGAACGCAGTTCGTCGCCTCCGGCCGCCACGTCGGCGACACCGGGACGGCCTTCACCAACACGGTCAACTCCTGGTTCTGGCTCGACGGCGTGGACGTCCGGTCCAGCGGCCGGACGCGCGGCAGCATCGTGGCCCTCGGTGACTCGATCACCGACGGCGCGTACACCACCTGGAACGGCAACGACCGCTGGACCGACGACCTGGCCGCGCGGCTGCAGGCCGCACCGGGCGGCAGCCACCTGGCCGTGCTCAACCAGGGCATCGGCGGCAACGAGGTGCTCGCCGACCGCACCGACTGCTGCGGCGCCGGCACCAGCATCGCCGGGCTGAAGCGGGAGCGGAACGACGTACGGCGGCAGACCGGGGCCCGCTACCTGATCCTGGCCGACGGCATCAACGACATCGGCTACCACGCCGACGCCGCCTCGCTGATCGACGGTCTGGCGACGATCGCCCGGCGCGCCCATCACGACGGCATCCGGGTGATCGGCGCGACCATCACGCCGTACGGCTGCGACTCCGGCTGCTTCGACCCGGAGCAGGAAGCCACCCGCCAGCAGGTCAACGCCTGGATCCGCAGCACGCCCGCCTTCGACGGCGTGGCCGACTTCGACGCCGCGATCCGCGACCCGGAGAACCCGAGCCAGGTCCTGCCCGCCTACCAGGCCGACCACCTGCATCCCAACATCACCGGCCAGCGCGCCATGGCCGACGCGATCGACCTGTCACTGTTCCGCTGACCCACACCGACGGGCGGCCGGGTTCACGCCGGGGACAGTGCCGGCTCGGATCACCGTCGGTGGACTTCTGCAAACCGATGGGCGTGGCCTCGGTGACGCCACGCCCATCGGTTACGCCCTGCTCACGGGGTCAGTTGACGCAAAGGTCCTTGCAGATCGGCGAAGTTGCGGGTGCTCATCGCCTGCACGCCGGCGTTGTGCTCGCCGTTGAAGGGGGTGACCGTGGCCGCACTCTCGGTCTGGGGTCTTGGCGCCCAGGCTCAGGCCGCCACCAGCAGCATCACCTTCGCGATGGTGCGATCGAGCGCGGCGGTCACCGCGAACTGCCTGCCGAACGCCGCCGCGAGGGTACGCGTCGTGACGCACGGCCAGACCGAGACGATGACCGTCAACGCCAGCGGCCTGCCGGCGAACACCGGCTTTGTCCGCGACGTCGGGACCGTGGTCAGCGCAGCGAGTCGATGTCGATGACGAACCGGTAGCGCACGTCGGACCGCAGCACCCGCTCGTACGCCTCGTTCACCGCGTCGGCGTCGATGACCTCGACCTCGGAGGCGATGCCGTGCTCGGCGCAGAAGTCGAGCATCTCCTGCGTCTCGGCGATGCCGCCGATGCTGGACCCGGCGAACGAGCGGCGGTTGTCGAACAGGCTGAACACCTGCACCGGCAGCGGCTCCGGCGGCGCGCCGACACTGACCAGGGTGCCGCCCAGGCGCAGCAGGCCGAGGTGGGCGGCCATGTCGATCGGGGCGCTGACCGTGTTGATGATCAGGTCGAAGGTGTTCTTCAGGGCCTCGAACGTCGCCGGGTCGCTGGTGGCGTGGTAGTCGCCGCCGCCGAACGCCAGGCCGTCGTCCTTCTTGCCCAGCGTCTGCGACAACACGGTCACCTCGGCGCCCATCGCGGCGGCGAACTTGACCGCCATGTGGCCGAGGCCGCCCATCCCGACGACGGCCACCTTCTTGCCCGGCCCGGCGTTCCAGTGGGCCAGCGGCGAGTAGGTGGTGATTCCTGCGCAGAGCAGAGGTGCGGCTTTCTCGTACGGAATGGACTCCGGCACCCGCAGCACGAAGTCCTGGTCGACCACGATGTGGGTCGAGTAGCCGCCCTGGGTGATCGTGCCGTCGCGGTCGACCGCGGTGTACGTCCCGGTGTTGCCCTCCAGGCAGTACTGCTCCTGCCCGGCCCGGCAGTTCTCGCACTCGCGGCACGAGTTGACCATGCAGCCGACACCGACCCGGTCGCCGACGGCGTGTTTGCTCACCTCGCCGCCGACCTCGGCGACCCGGCCCACGATCTCGTGGCCGACGACCTGCGGGTACGCGATCTCACCCCACTCCCCGCGCACGGTGTGGATGTCGGAGTGGCAGATACCGGCATAGCGGATCTCGATCAGAACATCGCGCGGCCCGAGGTCGCGCCGCTCGATCGTGGTACGCACGAGCGGGTCGGTGGCCGAGGTCGCCGCGATGGCGTTGACGGTAAGAATGGTGTCCTCCGGTTGACGTTGAATTCAGGGGCGCAGCAGGGTCTTGATGGCGCGACGCTCATCCATCGCCCGGTAGCCTTCGGCGGCCTGGTCGAGCGGCAGGTTGAGGTCGAAGACCTGGCCGGGGGCGTGCATCACTACTCCACGCATGACTGCTCTCCTTGCCGCTGCGCCGCTTCACCGATCAGTACAAATCATGCCCAGCATCGGCGGCCGATAACGGCGGGAAAGACGCCCTGTCGAGAGGTGTACTGACAGTGCACCCCAGCTCCGCCGGCGTCAGCGCCAGCTCGGCCGCTCGGGCCGAGTCGACGATCGTCGCCGGCCGGCTCGACCCGACCAGCGCGACGATGTGCTCGCCCTGGGCCAGCAGCCAAGCCAGCCACACCTGCTCGGTGGACACACCGTGCCGTTCGGCGGCGGAAGCCACATGCACGTCGACCGGCCGAGCTCCCGAGCCGCCCAACGGTTGATAGGCGAGGTACGCGATTCCCAGATCGGCGCAATGACGTGCCGTGGGCAGATCAGCCCGTTCGGCGAGCGACAACCGGTTCTGCACCGAGGCGATGGGCGCGAGCCCGCGGGCTTGGTCGATCTGAGCGATCGAGACGTTGGACAGGCCGATCTCGGCGATCTTGCCGGCCGAACGCAGGTCGAGCAGGGCGCCGATGCTGTCGACCAGGGGCACTCGCGGGTCGACGTGGTGCAGCTGGTACAGACCGATCCGGTCGACGCCGAGCGCACGCAGGCTGCGGTCGCAGTCGGCGCGCAGCGCGGCCGGGCTGGCGTCGACCGGGAAGTCGTCGCCGGCCCGGCGGTGGCCGCCCTTGGTCGCCACGAGCACGTCGGCCCGATCGGAGCGTTGGGCGAGCGCCTTCGCCACCACGGTCTCGGCGTAGGCGTCGATGCCGGCTCGGGTGTAGGCCGCGGCGGTGTCGATCAGGCGTACGCCGTGATCCAGCGCGGTGTGGATCGTCGCGATCGCCTGTTGCGCGGTCACGTCCTTGAACGCCAGCGGGGCCGTCCCGAGGCCGATGCGGCCGGCGGCGCCTATGCCGAGTGGTGTCATCGCTATCCCTGATGCCGCCAGAACAGCCGTTCCGGCCGGTCCGGGTCGTCGACGATCTTGCATTCGGCGTCGAGCCACATCGTGGCGCGCTTGGCGAGCGTGTAGGCGGGCCATTGCGGTACGTGCGGCGCGGTGGGATGGCCGTGGCGGGCGAAGCCGGCCCACAGGGCGCTCATGTGCCGTGCGGTCGCCAGCCGTCCCGGTGACTGGTCGGCGAACAGGAACGAGTCGAGGTTCTTGTCGGTGTTGGCGAATTTGAGGTTGATGTCCGACGAGTGCGGCGAGCCGATCGGGAAGTCGGTGCCGGGCACGACGGTCGGATTCTTGTAGGCGAGCTGGTACATGAACACCGGTGCGGCGTGCTGCGCCACTTTGGTCTCGGCGATCGCGATCGCGTCGCGCCAGATCGGCGAGGTGGTGATCGCGAAGTAGAGCTGGGACGGGGTCGCGTCGGGCCGGCTCCGGTGGAAGGTGGCGATGATCCGGTCGAGTTCGGCGCCCTGGTAGGTGCTGCTCAGGTGCTGGCGCAGCCCGGCTTCGTCGAGGTGGAAGATATCGGTCGGGCCGAAGAGGCTGAAGAACACCGTCTCGTCGCGGCAGGTGCCGATCATCAGCGGTTTGCGGGCCGAGAAGGGCGCGGCGCCGTCGGCGAAGGGTTGCTGGGTGATGATGTGGCCGTCGACGAAGGCGCCGAAGCCGGGAAGCGTGCCCGGGTCGCCCCAGGGCGCCTCGCCGTTGGCGGCTTCGGATTGCTGGATCTCGAGCAGCCGTGCGGCGGGAATGTCGTGCAGCGCCGGCATGTCGGCGGCGCTCAGGCCGAGCAAGTGCAGGGTGCGTTCGGCGCGGGCGGTCGCGCCGTCGCGGGTGGCCAGGCGCAGCGGGGCGGCGCTCTCGATCGACGCTTTGTGGAAGAGCCGGGCGGCGGCCGGCATGGTGTAGACGGCCGCGGTCTTGGCGCCGCCGCCGCTTTCGCCCCACACCATGATGTTGTCGGGGTCGCCGCCGAAGTGCTCGATGTTCTCGCTGGTCCAGTGCAGGGCGGCGAGGATGTCGAGCATGCCCTGGTTGGCGGCGTAGTCGCCGTGGTGGAGGTCGCCGAGGAACAGGTAGCCGAGCAGGCCGAGGCGGTGGTTGGACTCGACCACCACCACGTCGTAGAGCTGGGCCAGGTGGGTGCCGTCCTGCCCGGTGGCGGACCCGGACCCGATCATGTAGCCGCCGCCGTGGTTGTAGAACATCACGGGTCGCCGCCGGTCGTCGGCGGCGGGTGTCCAGATGTTGAGGTAGAGGCAGTCCTCCGACGGCGCCGGCATCCGGCCGTTGCCGGTCGGTCCCATTTCGGCGCCGGCCACCTGGAACGCCGGGTGAGGGAAGTCCACCGCGTCCCGCACGCCGCGCCAGCTCGCCGGCGGCTTCGGGGCCTGGAACCGGAGCCGGCCCAGCGGTGGGGTCGCGTAGGGCACGCCGAGGAATTTGATGATGCCGTCCTCGCGCCGGCCGCGCACCCGGCCGTAGCGGGTCGCCGCCTCGTCCTTGGCTCCGGAGCCGTGCGCCTGCGCGGGCTCCGGCACGCTCATCGCGGCGGCAGCGGCGGCGGACAGCGATGCACCGATCAGTGTCCTGCGGGTCATTCCGGATCTCTCCATCGGGTCGCCTCGATGACGTGGGCGGACGAGGTCGGCACGCCTTCGGCCC
>NZ_JBFBAD010000124.1:0-28905 GCF_040682075.1 Actinoplanes sp. NPDC051411
CCGACCCCCCCCCTCCCACCACGCCGTACCCACACACCCCCCCCCCCCCACCACCCACCCGCCGTCGTCTGTGTCCGGGCGCCGCCGCCCCCCCCCCCCCCCCGCTTCCCGTACGCCGTCAGACCACTACTTTCGTCATGATGCCCGAGGGAAAGACGTCCTCGGGGTCGACCAGCCGGTGGGCGATGCCCTGCTGATGGGCGTAGGTGAGAAGCTGGGCGAACGTGGCCCGGTTCGCCTCGATCCCGTACGGGAAGGGGTCGCCGCCGAACTGATCGCGCATCTGCCGGCCGTAGGTCGCGAGCCACGGCAGCGGATAGCGCGACACCGCCGGGTCGAGAAGCCGCTCCACGCTGCGGTTCTTCGACTCCAGGAACGCGTTGTAGAGGTTGCGCGCGACCCACGGGTTGTCCTCGAGGACCGCCCGCTTCATGGCGATCAGGTGCATGATCGGCCAGACCTGGGTCTTCGCGTAATAGTCGGCCTCCATCTCCTGGTAGTCCGGGTAGAGCCGCACCACGTCGGGGTGGCCCTGCAGGAAGCAGTCCGGCGGCCGGGCGATGATCGCGCAATCGATGTCACCGGCGGCGAGCAGGTCCGACAGCGAACGGTCGGGCACGCGGGTGAGCTGGACACCGTCCGGCAGTGCGAGCTCGACCTTCTCGACCCGGCCGGGCGAGTTGGCGCCGGCCTGGTACCAGTGCACTTCGTCGAGCTTCACCCCGATCTCGTTGTGCATCCAGCCGCGCATGTAGACGGCGGCCGAGTGGGCCCACTCCGGCGATCCGACGCGCTTGCCGCGCAGGTCCTCGATCGTGCGGATGCCGCTGTTCCTGTTGACGTAGAACGAACTGAAGCGGAACAGCCGCGAGCAGATCACCGGCAGGCCGATAATGTCGGGGTCGTCGCGGGTGACCTGGGCCGAGAACTTCGCGATCGACAGCTCGGCGACGTCCCACTCGCGGTTGGCGGTGAAGCGGGCGAACACCTCGTGGTGGCCGAGAACCGACCAGGTGTGGTCGATGCCCTGCGCGGTGACCGCGCCGAGGCGGAAGTCGCGGAAGTGGTCGTAGTCGGTCGTCGCGATGCTGAGATGAAGGTTTGCCACCGGGACTCCTCTGGAATGGTTAGACCATCAGTCCTATACTGGCGCCGGACTTCCTGGCAAGGTTCGGTGAGAGAAAGCAGGCAGCATGGGCAAGGGACGCACCTTCGTCCGCGGGTTGGACTCAGAGACCTACGGCCTCAACCACTTCCGGCGCGAACAGCTCGCCGCCGAGCGGGTCCGCGACGACTCCGTCGTCGTCGACACCGGCGACAGCGCCGCGCACTCCGGCGACTCGGCCAAATCCCGTACGTGGTGGCGGATCGGCCCCGGCGACGACCCGTTCCTCACCCAGACCGTACAGATCCACTTCGTCGAGCTGCCGCCGGACAGCGCCAACCGCGGCCACGGCCACCAGAACGAGGCCGCCTTCTACATCCTCGAGGGCCGCGGCTACGAGATCCACGACGACCAGAAGTACGACTGGAAACAGGGCGACCTGGTCTTCGTGCACACCGACTCGGTGCACCGGCACTACAACCCGTACGACGAGCGCGCCGTCTGCCTGGTCATGAAGGCCAAGTCGACCTGGATGTTCATGGGCCTGATCCAGCAGGGCCGCAGCGGCCCGATCGACCGCCCGGACGAGTTCGGCGACCGCGAGGACTGGACCCGCATCTGGACCCCGGGCGTGATGGATCGCAAGAAGGTCGTCACCGCCGAGGACGGCGAGTGGGAGACCACCCCGATGGGCCACATCCGGGTGATGAACTCCAAGGAGCAGACCGACCACCGCCAGTTCTCGGTCGACGTGCAGGAGCAGAAGATCGAGGGCGGCAGCCGCTCGGGCAAGTACTGGAAGATGGCCGACGAGGTCGTCTACGTGCTCGACGGCTCCGGCTATTCGCTGCACTGGGAGGTCGAGGCAGAGATCGCCGAGCGCTACTACGCCCGGATCGCCAAGGAGCCGACCCGCCACGAGATCACCAAGGGCGACACCCTCTACGTCCCCCAGAACACGATCGTCCAGCACTTCGCGGCCGACGGTACGCCGCTGCACATCATCTCGGTGCAGAACCGCATCTTCAAATACCTGGGCTACGACAACACCCACTACTTCGAGAACGCCCCGGAATACTCGCCCGCGGGCTGATCTGAGCTCATGCTCAGCTTCGAGGCATCCAGCGACCGTCTGGGCCGTCCCCACGGGACGGCCCAGCCTGGCGTCCGGGCCTCCGGCCGCTGATCCCCAGCCGTGATCGACACTCCCCCGGCGGTCCGCGAGGCTCGCGGACCGAAAACCGCTTGAGCCGTACGCGAGGATTCCTTCGTGGAACGAGCCGAGTTGCTGATCGAATGGGCCCGCGGCTGGGCCGTGTCACGGGCTCACCCGGCGCCCACCCCGGCCGCCGGTGGCGTGCGGATCCAGCTCGGTCACGCGGAGCGCCACGTGACGACGGCTATGCCGGGATGGCTGGCCGACGCCGACATCGCGTTCGACACGGAAGTCAAAGTGCTCGGACCGCCGGAGGCGCTCCGGCGTTCGCTCGACGACCGGTGGCTGATGTTTCCGACGGTCGAGCTGATGGCGACCGCCGCGCTGGCCGTCCTCGGCAACTGGGCCGCCGGCCAGGGACTGCGCACCGGCGTTCTGGCCGCGACCGGCCAGGGCGCGCCGCTCTATCGGCGGCTCGGCTGGGCGTCGCACGGCTCGATCGCGGGCGCCGTCTTCACCGGGGTGAGGCAATGACGTACGACGAGCTGGTCGCCGAGGCGGCGGCGGTGCCGTTGCGGGGGTGGGATTTCGGCTGGCTGGCCGGCCGCGCGACCGGGTCGGAGCCGTCCTGGTCCTATCCGGACGCCGCCCGGGGCCTGGTCGCCCGCAGCACGGCCGTGGTCGACGTCGACACCGGTGGGGGCGAGCTGCTCGCGTCGCTCGGGCCTCTGCCGCCGGGGACGATCGCGACCGAGGGCTGGGAGCCCAACCTCGCCGTGGCGCGGGTGCGGCTCGGGGTCGACGTGCGCTACGCCCCCGGCACCGGACTGCCGGTCGATTCCGGGTCGGCCGACCTGGTTCTCAACCGGCACGGGCGGCTCGACGCGGCGGAGGTCGCCCGGGTGCTCAGGCCCGGCGGTGTGCTTCTCACCCAGCAGGTCGGCAGCGACGACTGCGCGGAAATCAACGAGGCGCTGGGCGCTCCACCGCCGTACGCCAAGACCTGGGATGCCGCGACCGCGGCGAAGGAACTGACCGCGGCCGGCCTCGCCGTGACCGAGGTGCGGGAGGAGTGGCCGGAGTTCGTCTTCCACGATGTGGGCGCGCTGGTGTTTCAGCTGCGGGCGGTGGCCTGGCAGGTCCCGGATTTCACGGTCGAGCGATACGCGGGCGCCCTGCGCCGCATCCACGAGCGGGGTGAGTTCCGCGCCCGCTCGCACCGGTTCCTCATCCGCGCGGAGCGCTGAGGCCGCGCACGACCAGTTCGTTGGCCTCGTCGGTGGTCAGACCCCAGGCCCACTCGCGCTTGTGCAGGCGCAGCGACACGATGCCGTGCCAGGCCGACCACAGCAGCAGCGCGGCCGGGAACGGGTCGACGCCGGGCACGGCCGCCGCCAGCGAGACGATGCGCTGCTGCAGGCGGGGGCCGTACGGCGCGCGCGTCTCCGGGATGGCGTCGTCGCTCTCGAACAGCAGCTGGTAGGCCCCCGGGTGGGCGAGGCCCCAGTCGATGTACGCCTTCCCGGCCACGATCAGCGGGTCGCCGCCGGCCGCGTCCAATGCGTCCTCGATCGAGGTGACCATGTCGTCGTACTGCGCGTCGAGCACCGCCGACCGCAGCTCGGCCTCGGACGGGAAGTGCCAGTAGACCGCGGACGGCGCCACGCCGCAGGCCCGCGCGATCGCCCTCAGCGAGGGCACCGCGACCGCCTGCGGTTCGGCGAGCATCCGCACGGCGGCGGCGATGAGGTCCTCACGCAGGTCGCGACGCACGGCTCCATTGAACACGTGTTCATGCTACCGTCTGCCCTGAACACCCGTTCAATTTAAGGAAGTCGATATGCACAGCCTCGTCACCCTGGTCCGCAAGCGGCCCGAGGTCACGACCGAGCGGTTCCGCCACTTCATGGAGCATGAGTACGGCCCGGCCTACGTGTCCCTCCCCCAGACCCGGCGCTACGTGCAGACCTTCGTCACCGACCCGGCCGGCCAGGTCGACGCCATCGTCGAGATCAGCTTCGACGACGAGGCCGCGATGCGGGACGCCCTCGACACCGACGCCTACCGCGGCGCCCGCGACGCCCGCGAGGCGTACATGCTCGACATCCACCCGGTCGGGGTCGACCGGTCGGTCCAGCTGGTCCAGGGGCCCTGAATTCTGGGCGGAGCGCCGCGTTGACCTGCCGCACGGCATGCCGACCACTCACCACGAGCTGCTGAACGGCGAGATGCTGACGTACTTCCGCTCCTGACCGCGTACGGAAAGGGACCGGGAGAGAAATCTCCCGGCCCTTTCACCGCCGGGGTTTCAGATGATGCCCCCGTTGGCCCGCACCACCTGGCCGTTGACCCAGTGGCCCTCCGGCCCGGCGAGGAAGCCGATGATGTCGGCGATGTCGCCGGCCTGGGCGAGGCGCTCGAGCGGCGGCAGCTTCGCCAGGTGGTCGATGGTCTCCTGGTCCTTGCCGTTGAGGAAGAGCTCGGTGGCGGTCGGGCCGGGAGCCACGCAGTTGACGGTGATGTTGCGGCCGCGCAGCTCGCGGGCGAGGATCAGCGTGACCGCCTCGGTCGCGCTCTTGCTCGCCACATAGGGCCCGTAGCTCGGGAACCGCAGGCCGACCTGCGACGTGGAGACCGTGACGATCGAGCCGCCGTCGCGCAGCCGGCGCGCCGCCTCGCGGAGCACGATGAAGGTGCCGCGGATGTTGGTGTGGTAGATGCGGTCCAGCACCTCGATGTCGAGGTCGGCGATGTTCACCAGCGGCATGATGCCGGCCGAGTTGACGATCACGTCGACGCCGCCGTACGTCTTCTCGGCGAGGTCGAACATCGCGGCGACCGCCTTCTCGTCGCCGACGTCGGCGCCCGCCGCGATGGCCCGGCCACCGGCCGCGGTGATCTCCTCGACCACCTTGGTGGCCTCGGCCGCGCCGCCCGCATAGCCGACGACGACGGCGGTCCCGGCGGCCGCCAGTTTGAGCGCTGTCGCACGCCCGATGCCTCGCGAACCGCCGGTGACGATCGCGACCTGCTGCTCAGTCATGAGGTTTCTCCGTCTCTTCAGAGGCTGGGGTTGGTGGAAAGGAGTTCCGCGATGCCGATGCGGTGGTAGAAATTCTCGCGGATCCGGTCGTAGACCACCGAGACCACTTCGCTGCCGTCGCGGCTCGGGTCGATATGAACACGATAGGGACGGTCGCCGGCCGGCCGGCCGACAACCCGCACGATCACGTCGGCCACCTCCTCGACGCCCCGGCCGGCCGGGAAGATGTCCTCCAGGCGCTGCGCCATCTCCTCGCGGAGCCGGCCGTAGGCCTCGTCGTACTCGGCCGCGCGGGCCGGGTCACCGGGCGGCGACGCGTGCAGGAAGTGGTTGGTGCCGGTCGGATAGGCGCCCGGCACGACGATCGTGGTGTCGATGCCGAACTTGATGAGCTCCGCGGCGTAGCTCTCGGCCAGCGCGTCCATGCCCGCCTTGGCGGCGAAGTAGGGCGCGAGGAACGGCGGATGGCCGCCGCGGGTGCTGGAGCTGCCGATCCACACGAGGTGGCCGCTGCCCTGCCGGCGCAGCAGCGGAAGCACGGCCCGGTTGACCCGCTGGGTGCTGAGGACGTTGATGTCGTAGAGCTCGGCGAGCTGCTCGGTCGTGTACGCCTCGGCCGGCCCGAGCACCATGTGCCCGGCGTTGTGCACGACCACGTCGACGCGCTGCTGCTCGCCGCTGATCCGCGCGATCGCCGCGTCGACCGATTCCTGGTTCTGTACGTCCATCTCGATGCCGCGCACGTCGATGCTCTCGGCCTCGGACAGGCGGCGCAGCTCCTCGACCTTGCCGGCGTTACGCCCCGCGGTCTCCCGCATGCCGGCGTAGACGGTGTGGCCGTGGCGGGCGAGCGCGCGGGCGGCGAGGTTCCCGAAGCCGCTGGAGGCTCCCGTGACGATAATGACCTTCGAGTCAGGCATGTATTCAGCGTGCGCTGGTTCGCGTCTGCGCGCCATGCAGAATCTACAATCTGAATATGCACCGGGCGCATCTGGAGAATGTCGACCTCAACCTGCTGCCGGCCCTGCACGCGCTGCTCGAGGAGCGCAACATCTCCCGGGCCGCCGACCGCATCGGGCTGAGCCAGTCGGCGATGAGCCGGGCCCTCCAGCGCCTGCGGCGCGTCCTCGACGACGACCTGCTCGTGCGGGCCACCCGCGACTACCGGCTGACCCCACGGGCCTCGCTCATCCGCGACCAGCTGGCCGTGCTGGTCCCCCAGCTGGACGCACTCTTCTCCGGATCATCGTTCGACCCCGCCGGCTTCAGCCGGACCATCCGGCTGACCGGCAGCGACTACGCGACGGCCGTGGTCGGCCCGGCGCTGGTCCGGCAGGTCGCGGCGCAGGCGCCGCTCGCCACCGTACGCTTCACGGCCTGGCACCCCCGCGTCTTCGACGACCTGGCCCTGGGCGACCTCGACCTGGCCTTCTTCGGCGCGCAGCCCCCGCCGCCGCTCCGCACAGTCGAGCTGTTCACCGACCGGTTCGTGTGCCTGGTCGCGCTCGACCACCCGCTGGCCGGCCGAACGGCCCTGACCCTCGACGACTACCTGAGCTGCCGGCACGTTGTCATCGACGTCACGGCGGGCACCCAGCCGGCGATCGACCGGGTGCTGGCCGCCCGGGGCACCCCCCGCGACGTGGCGTCGATCCTGCCGTTCCACACGGTGGCCCCGCTGACGCTGCCCGGCACGGCGCTGATGGTCACGCTGCCGTCCCTCCTGGTGCCGTCGCTGGCGGGCGGCGACCGGCTGTCGGTGGTGCCGGCCCCGCCCGAGATCGAAACCCTCTCTTACCGCATGGCCTGGCACCCCCGGGTCGACTCCGACCCGGGCCACCGCTGGCTCCGCTCGGTGGTGCGGAACGCCGCCGCTCCTACGGATTCCGGAACGTCGCGAGAAGACTGAAGGCCGCCCTCAGCCCGGCAGCCGGACCGTGCCCACTGCCCGGCCCACGGCGTCGTAGCCGACCAGGGCCGGCTCCTGGCCGGAGGCGTACCAGAGGAAGAACATGCCCTCGGCGGGCAGTGCGGCCCTGGTGCTCCCGTCGGGGAAGTGCAGCTCGGCCCGGACGGCGGGGCCGGCGGTCGCCCAGGCGGTCACGATGTTGCGGCTGTCGGAGGACGCGCCGAGGTCGCCGAAGGATCCGGTCGACGCGGGCGGCGCGCACTGACCGCCCGCCAGCCGGAAATGGGCCGGTGCGGGGCGGTCGAGCGGCCCCGGCGCCTCGAACATCGGCGCGATGCAGGTGGTGCCGTCAGCCGCGCGGGCCGACCAGACCGATAAGACCTGGCCGTCCGACCCTGGTTCCTGGGCCACCCGGCGGGCGTGCTGCACGTCGACCCGGCCGTCCGTCTCGTGGGTCCAGAACTTGAGTGGCCCGGTCAGGCTGTCCGGCAGCAGCCCACCGGCCGCGGCGATGCCGCCGCCGAGGGCGAGGAGCGCGGCGACCAGCGCCACGACGAGGAGCACTCGGCGGGCGCGGGAACGGCCGGGCGCGTGCAGGGGAGGCGGGTTGTCGCGCCAGCGCTCCCGCACCACGGTCACCGGCCGCAGCGTTTCCAGGGTCTCCATGGGATCGGTCTTCACGCGGCACCTCCAGGGCCGGGAAGGGGTGCGGCTTCGGTCAGCCCTTCGCGCAGGCGTTGCCGGGCCTGGAAGAGGCGTACGTGGAAGGTGGGCAGGGAACAGCCGGCGACCTTCGCGGCCTGCCGGTGGCTGAGGCCGTCCCAGGCGACCAGCAGCAGCGCCTCCCGCTCCCGTGGGGTGAGCTCGGCCAGCTGGGCCAGGACGGCCGCCCGCTCGACGGCCAGCACGTCCGCGGCGGCCGCCGGCTCGGCGATCTCGTCGAGCCGCTCCAGCTCGGAGGTGAGCCGCGCCTGCCGCAGGTTGGCGATCGCCGCAGGTTGGCGATCGCGTTGCGGGCCACGACCAGCAGCCAGGGCAGCGGGCTCGCCGGCACGTCGGACAGGCGCCGCCACGCGACCAGGAAGGTTTCGGACAGCGCTGTCCGGGTCGACGTGCCGCAGCGCGTAGGCGAGGACCCGGGGTCCGTAAGTCGCCCGGAGGTCGGCGAACCGTTCTTCGCTCACATCAGGAAGTGTCCGGCCGGGCCCGGAAACTTACGTCAGGAGGCGGCTCGGGCGACCAGGTAGAGGGAGGCGAGGGCGTTCGGGAGGTCGAGGGCGTTGCTGATGACGTGGTACTCCTGCGGGTCGGCCATGTCGCTCAGGTAGTCGCCGCCGGCCGGGTCGATCGTCACCAGGTAGGGGCGGACGCCGACCGTTCGGGCCTCCTGCAGCGCCTTCGCCGTGTCGGCCACCGCGTAGGACAGGACGGCCGAGTCGCCGTACTGCTGGCCGTAGTCGAGGTCATAGGGGCGGCCGTCGGACACGATTAGGAGGATTTTGGTCGCGGCTTCGGAGCGGCGCAGCAGCGACGTCAGATGGCGGATCGGTGGGCCCATCCGGGTGGTGTGGTCGGGGACGAGGCCGGCCAGGCGGTGGATCATCGCGGGGGTGCGGCGCTCGTCGAGGCCCTTGACGACCGAGACGCGGACGTCGTCGCGGCCGCCGCCCGAGAAGCCGAAGATGCCGTAGACGTCGCCGATCCGCTCGAGGGCCTCCAGCAGCAGCGAGACCGCGTCGCGCTGCAGGTCGAGGATGCGTTTCGCGGGCAGTGTGCCGGGGAGGCGTTCGGCGGTCGACGAGCTGAGGTCGACCGCGACCGCGACGGCCACGTCGCGGCGGCGTTCCTGGACGCTGACGTACAGGCGGTCGCTCGGCTCCACGCCGGTGCGCAGATCGAGCAGGGCGTCCACGCACGCGTCGAGGTCGAGGTCGTCGCCGTGGCGGCTGCGGCGGACGAAGTCGCGGCCGGACGGCCGGACCCGGGACAGTTGCGCGACCAGGCCGGGCAGCAGGTGGCCGTGCCGGGCGAGTGCCGACCGGTGGCTCCGGTCGGGTCGCGCCTTCATCATCGGTGACGGCCGCCGCTGCCGCACCAGCGTCCAGTCGCGCAGGTAACGCCCGGCGACCGAATCCCATTCGGGGTAGACGAATTCGTCGCGCCCGTGGGCGTGCAGGTGCCCGTGGACGTGGTCGTGGTCCTCGTCGAGGTTGGGCCCGTGGTCGTGCGGCAGCGGTTCGGGTGGGGTGTCCGGCCGGTCGGTGGTGGTCACGTCGACGCCGCCGCGCTCGGCCTGCAGCGACCGCTCGACCAGGCCCTCGGTGTCCTCATCGGACGATTCGGCCGCCTCGTCGGGCGTCATGCGCAGAATCGCTTCCTGCAACGGCATTCCGGACGCCTGCTGCCCGGCGTAGCGCGGCCCGGGTACGTCCCGGTAGCGCACCGGATGGAAGCGCACGTCGAACTTCTCGTCCCCTTCGAGCCGGATCTCCTTCTCCCCCAGCCGGAACCACGGGTCGTCGACGTCGAAAGCCGCTTCGGCAAACGCGAACGGGCGGACGCTGCGCTGCACGCCGACGTTCGGAAGGCCGGCCAGTACCTGGTAGATCCGGATCGCGGCTTCCGCCGAAGACTCGGGGGTCGCCGCGGGAAGGGTCAGCGGACGGGCCACGGCGGCGACCCGGGAGAGCGAATCGAACAGCGACGCCGGTGCCATGACGTCGCTTGCGCCCAGCGAAAGGCGTACCAGTGCCTCGGCAACCGCCGCCCGGGGCGGCAGAAGCGTGAGTTCCGGCCGGTTTTCCAGCGCTTCGCGCTGAGCCGCGCGAAAGGCCGGGGCCAGCCCGGGGAATCGGCGCACGGCCGCCGCATCGATGCGGAGATCTTCCAGTACGGCGTAGACCTCGACCGCCAGCGCCGACCGTCCGAACAGGCGGGTGAACTGTTCCAGCGCCGGTAACGACCCGGCAGCCGGCCGGATGCGCCGGAACAGCGGCTCCGGCCGGTTGAGATCGAGCCGGAACGTGCCCATCGCGTGGTGCAGTGCGCGATGGGTGAGGGCCACGTCGTACCACCGTCCGACCGGCGGCGCGGTGGCCGGCAGGCGGACGGTGGTCGCGGTGTCCGGGTGCTGCCACAGGTCGGCGTCGTCGGCGTACGGGGAAAGCTCGCACCCTCTCCCCGAGAGGGCCCGGAAATAGAGGGTGAGAGCCTGCTGCGCCGATTCGAATTGCGGTCTCACGACGGGAAGACCGCCGAGGTGACCTTGCGCACCGCCTCCTGGATCTCCGCGTCGTCGCTGATCGCCTGGACCAGCGCCACATCGCACGCCCGTTGAGCCGGAACCCCTTTGCGGATAAGGGCTCCGACGTAGATGAGCAGCCGCGTGCTCGGCCCGTCGATCAGGTCGGCCTCGTCGAGGTTGCGCAGCCGGTCGCCGAGGAACGCCAGCGATTCGGCGGTGCCGGCGTCGACGCCCGCCTCGTGCGCGATGATCGTGGCCTCGTGGCCGGCCGACGGGTAGTCGAATTCGATGGCCATGAACCGCTGGCGGGTGCTTGGTTTCAGGTCTTTCGCCGACGCCTGGTAGCCGGGGTTGTAGGAGACGACCAGGAGGAAGTCGGGGTGGGCGGTCAGCTGAGCGCCGAGGCGCTCGATCGGGAGCGTACGCCGGTGGTCGGTCAACGAGTGCAGGATGACCGTGGTGTCCTTCCGGGCCTCCACGACCTCGTCCAGATAGCACAGTGCGCCGGAGCGGACCGCCTGGGTGAGCGGCCCGTCGAGCCAGGTCGTGCCGTCGGCGGCCAGCAGATAGCGCCCGACCAGGTCGGCCGCGGTCATGTCGTCGTGGCAGGTGACCGTCACCAGGTCGTGGGTCAGGGTCCAGGCCATGTATTCGACGAACCGGGTCTTGCCGCAGCCGGTCGGGCCCTTGAGCAGGACGGGAATGCGCTCCTCGTAGGCGGCCCGGAACAGTTCGACCTCGTCGCCGGTCGGAAGGTAGAACGGCGCTTCCAGCAGAAGGTCAGACATCAGGCGAACTCTCCCCGCTGCTCCCGCTCGATCCAGGCCACCGGGTCGTGGGCGTAGTCCCGCTGGTAGTCACCCGGGAAGTTGATGCCGGGCAGGGCGGGGATCCAGTCGTACTCGAGGTGGCCGGTGCCGCCGAGGCTGCTCGCCAGCCGGACCACCCGGGGGTGGTCGAGGGCCGCGATGCGGCCCTTGTCGATCAGCGTGACCCACTCGCCGGTGTCCCGCCGCTTGATCTTGTAGGTGGCGAAGAGGTTGTGGACGTGCGGGAAGTGCATGGTCGGCAGCTTGTTGCGCTTGGCGTAGTCGAGGAACGTCTGGTCCCAGTGCTCGGCGCCGAATCCGAAGTGGATGACGCCGGCCTGGGCCCGCTCCGGGAGGTTGGTCCAGGAGTCGTTGTACTTCCAGAGCGTCTCGATCTGCCGGTAGCTCTTGGGGTTGGTGCCGATCGACGCGTCGTTGAAGTAGGCCCAGCCCTTGTAGGGGAAGCCCGGGTACTGAACGTCGCGGTAGCGTTCGACGACCTCACGCCAGAGGTCGCCGTAGCGCCCGCCGCCGTCGATCTTCGAGATCATCCCGCCTTCGATGGTGATCTGAATGTGCGGGTAGTAGCCGGTGTGGTTCGACGTCCCGCCGATCACGCCGTTCAGCGTCGGCATCAGGGTTTTCGCTTCCTTCAGAAACGTCTCGGCCGGGTGACCGAAGCGAATCCCCTGGATGGTCGAGCCGAGGATGTGCCCGGAGATATACGCACCCTTGGGCCACAGTTCGGCCTGTTCCGCGGTCACCTTCCAGCCGATGTCGGTGCCCTCGGGGCTGGTGATGCGCACCTCGGCGGCGTTGCGGAAGGCGTCCACCACCATCAGGTCGACGGTCCGCCAGATCTCGTCCGGCACCCCGTTGGCGCGCGAGATGAAGTCCTCGTACGTCGAATACACCCAGTTGTTGCGGATGCGCTTGCCGGCCGCCCGCTTCCAGTGCGACCGCCCCGCCTCCCCGGCGTAGACCCCGGTGAACCCGGGCCGGTCGTCGAGGAACTTCTTCAGCGCGGCCGCGGCCACGTTGAACTCGACCCCCTCCTCGATCATCGGGGGCAGCCGGTCGGTGATCTCGCGCCAGCCGTCGGCCGCGCTGTATTCGCGCACCTCCATGCCGAGGTCGGTCACGTCGAGACGGTCCACTTTGGCCACACCCAGTTCGAGCAGAGCCCGGCGCAGCGCTTCGAAGACGAGTTCGTGCTGGTGCGGGAAGGTGACGATGAGCAGTTCGTCGCCCGGTCGCACGTCGCCGAGCGCGGAGCGGCCGTACCGCCGGCGCACGTGCGCGCGGGCCAGCGGCATCAGCTCCTCGATGTCGTCCGTCCGGTCCTGCAGCAGATAGCGGGGAAAGCGGGGGGCGGGAAACTCGAATCCGTCGAGGGGCGCGGGGACGCCGGGTGCTTGCAGGGCGGGGGGCGTGGTCAAGATGGCTCCTTCTTACTTTGTTACCGGCACCTCAGAGGGAGTCGCGGCCATGCCGGTGGCGGCCGGCATGACGATCGCGCTGTCGGGATCGGGCTCCAGGAACACCATGTCCCCGTGCTCGAGCCCGACCTTCTCCCGGTAGACGCGAACCTTCAGGAGGTCGTCGCCCAGGCGTACGTGGTAGTCCCAGCAGTCCCCGTGGTAGATGCTGAACTCGATGGTCCCGGACCAGGCGTCGTCGCTGTGCTGGCGCCGCGACAGCTTGAAGCTCTCGGGCCGCATGAAGACGCTGACCTGCTGGCCGGTTTCGACCGACTCGCACTGGCTGCACAGCATCGAGCGCTTGCCGAAGGACACCGTCGCCCCCTCCGGCCCGACCGACTCGACGATGCCGTCGAGGCTGTTGGAGACGCCGAGGAAGCGGGCGGTGAACATGTCGCGCGGGTAGGTGTAGATGGCGTGCGGGATGCCGCGCTCGATGACGTGGCCGCCGTTCATCACCACGACGTCGTCGGAGACCGCGAGCGCCTCGTCCTGGTCGTGGGTGACGAAGACGGTCGTGATGCCGAGCCGCTGCTGGACGGCCCGGATCTCGTCGCGCATGCGCCCGCGCAGGCCCTTGTCGAGGTTGCTCAGCGGCTCGTCGAGCAGCAGCACCTTGGGTTCGCGCACGAGCGCCCGGGCCAGGGCGACGCGCTGCTGCTGGCCGCCGGAGAGGGCCGGCGCGGGACGCTCGGCGAAGTCCGCCAGACCCACCGCGTCGAGGGCTTCGAGGGCCCGCCGGCGGGCCTCGGCCTTCCGTACGCGCGGACGGCTCACCCTCAGCGGGAACATGACGTTCTCGACGACGGTCATGTGGGGCCAGATCGCGTACGACTGGAAGACGATGCCGATCGGGCGCCGGTGTGGCCCGATGAAGATGCCGCGGGCCGGGTCGGAGACGACCTGCCCGCCGATCTCGACCGTGCCGGCGTCGGCCCGTTCCAGCCCGGCGATCAGGCGCAGGGTGGTGGTCTTGCCGCAGCCGCTCGGCCCCAGCAGGGTGGTCAGCTTGCCCTCGCCGACCTCGAGGTCGATGCCGTCGACGGCGTTCGCCCCGACCGAACGGCCGGGATAGCGCTTGACGAGCCCGGTCAACTTGATCATGAGCGTCAACTTCCGTTCTTGATGCCGAACCGGCGGCTGATCAACCGCACGACCAGCGCGAGCACGCTGAGGAACAGCACGATGAGTACACCCAGGGCGGCCACCACCGGGTAGTTGCCGGACGAGTACAGGTCGTAGACCTGCACCGAGACGACCTCGGTGTCCGAGGTGTAGAGGAAGATCGCGGCGGAGATCTCGCGGAACGCCACGATCATCGTGTAGACGAACGCCGACAGCAGCGACGGCATGAGCAGCGGGATGAAGATCCGGCGGAACGCCTGCGGCCAGTTGGCACCGCTCGCGGTCGCCGCCTCCTCCAGCTCGTCCTTGATCTGCGACATGCCGGGCACCAGGTAGCGCATGGCGTACGGCAGGGTGATCGTGACGAACGCGATGATCAGGATGAACAGCGTGCCGTAGATGTGGAACGGCAGCGGTGCCGAGAGGTACCAGTAGAGGACGCCGACGCCCATCACCACGCTCGGCACCGCGATCGGCACGGTCGCCAGCACGTCGAGCACGCCCCGCCCGCGGATCCGGGTCTTGACGGTCAGGTAGGCGATCACCGCGCTGAGCGCGGTGACGATCAGGCCGGCCGCGAACGCGGTGATCAGGCTGTTCTGTACGGCGTCGACGATGCCGGGCCGGTGGATCACCTGGGAGTAGTTGGTGAGGCTCAGGTGGTGCAGCGCGTCCATCGACGGCGACTCGTAGGTCGGCAGGAACGACGCCCACAGCAGCATCAGCAGCGGCAGCGCCACCGCGACCACGAAGAAGATCACGAAGCCGGCGAAGCCCACCCAGCGCCAGCCGCCGAGGTCCTGGGCCCGGGCCCGGAAGCCCTTGCCGGTGATCGTCTGGACCGCGCTGTCCTTGCCGATCTTCTGGGAGAAGTAGAGCCCGACGCAGGCCACCACCAGCACGAAGATGCCGAGGACGCCGACCGTGCCGTAGTCGGCCGGGAACTGCTGGAGAGCGGAGTAGATCCGGCTGACGAACACGTAGTGCCGGGCCGGGACGCCGATCAGCTGGGGCACCTCGAACGTGCTGATGGTCTGCACGAACATCAGCAGCGCGGCGGAGAGGATGGCCGGGCGCGCGATCCGCAGGGTGATCGTGCGGAAGGTGCGGGCGGGCGAGGCGCCGGAGGCCAGCGAGGCCTCCTCGAGCGAGGAGTCCATCGAGGTGAACGACGCCGTACCCATCAGGTAGGCCACCGGGATGACGTGCATCGACTGGACGAACACCATGCCGGCCAGCGAGTAGACGTTGAACTCGGGCAGGTGCAGGGCCCGCAGCGCCAGGTTGGCCTGGCCGCGCTGGGGCGAGAGGAGCAGGCTCCACGCGACCGTGTTGAGGATGCCGGGCAGGATCAGCGGCACCAGCGCGGCGATGCGGGCGAAGCCCTTGGCCGGGGTGTTGGTGCGCACGACCAGCCAGGCCAGCCCGAAGCCGATGACCACCGAGACGATCGAGGTGGCGGCGGCGTAGACGAACGAGTTGTAGATCAGGCTGCCGATGCCCTGCTCGGTGAAGGTGCTGACGTAGTTGTGCAGGGTCCAGGTGCTCGGCGTGGTGCCCAGGAAGTCGGACTGGAAGCTCGAGTAGAGCATCGTGCCGACGGGCACCAGGGCGAGATAGGCGACGGCCAGGGCCGCGATGGCCAGCGTGATGTACCGCGGGTTGAGACGGTCCCGCCAGCCGCGGCGGTAGGGCGCCGGCCGGTCGGGCGGTGGTGCGGTGGTCGGCTCTTGCGCGAGCAGCGCCATGGGTCGCGTCCCCTTGATCAAGCCCAGTGGCGCCGGGGTTCTGGGCTCCCGGCGCCACCGGGAGCTGTCATGGCGCCTGGAGCGCCGTCTTCATCTCGTTGAGCTCGTCGTTGTAGGTCTTCGCGGGCAGGTTGGGCTGGCCCCAGGCCGGGGTCCACTTGGCCGGATCCCAGACCGCGGTGTCGTTCTTGACGTCGGGGCGGATCGAGGTGTGGTTGGTGACGTCGACGACCGCCTGCTGGCCTTCCTGGGAGACCATCCAGTCCTCGAACAGCCGGGCGGCGGCCGGGTGCGGCGCGTTCTTGACCACGTCGATCAGGGTCAGCGAGGACGGCAGCTGAGCGCTGTTGACGAACTCGACCGTCTTGGCGTTCTTCTTCTTGAGGCTGGACGCCTTGTAGCCGTACGCCGTCGCGGCACCGGCCGGCTCGCCCGCCTGCACCTGGGTGAGCGCCTGGGTGTGGCTCTCCACGAAGACCGGCTTGTTGGCGCCGAGCCCCTTGAGGAGGTTCAGAGCGGCGTCGTGGCCCATGCCCTGCACCAGACTGTCGTACCAGTTGACCGCGCCCGGGTCGATGGAGAACTGACCCTTCCAGGCCGGATTGGTGAGATCCTGCCAGCCGGTCGGGATCGGCAGGCCCTTCTGCTTGACGATGTCCGGGTTGTAGGCGACCACCGTCGTCACCACGTACACGATGCCCTCGTAGCCGGTGGGCAGCGCGAGGCCGGACGGCAGCGCCGACTGGTCCTTCGGCGTGTACGGCTGGAGCGCGCCGGCCTGCAGCAGCTGGGCGACCTGCGGCGAGTCACCGGAGACGACGTCGGCGGTGAACTGCTTGCCGCGCTGCTCGGTGATCACGCGGGGCGGGATCTTGTCGGCCGACAGTCGCAGCGGCTTGACCTGGACGTTCGGATAGGTCTTGTTGAACGCCTTCAGGATCGGCTGGACGTCGTCGTCGGCGAACGTGGTGTACCAGGTGAGGGTGCCTTCCTTGGCGGCCTGAGTGGCCAGGTCGGCAGTCGAGAGCGAGTCGAGGCTCGTGTCCTTGGCGGCCGCCTGGGTCGGCGAACCACCGCCCCCGTTCCCGCACGCGGCGAGGACGAGGACCAGGGAGGTGGACAGTATCGCAAGCAATCTGTGGTGACGTACTCCGCGTGCTCTCATCTGCGTGAACCCTTCGAGGGGAGATTCGGCTGGGGCGTCG
This sequence comes from Actinoplanes sp. NPDC051411, assembly GCF_040682075.1. Taxonomy (NCBI): domain Bacteria; kingdom Bacillati; phylum Actinomycetota; class Actinomycetes; order Micromonosporales; family Micromonosporaceae; genus Actinoplanes; species Actinoplanes sp. NPDC051411. The sequence goes on from NZ_JBFBAD010000124.1 coordinate 16,826, forward strand.
AGGCCGGAACCGGGCCGGCCGTGTCCTGGATCACGCCGTCAGCTAAGGGAGTATGGCCCGAAGGTAGGACCATTTGTCAATGGGATGTTACGGGGACGTGACAGCGGGAGCCGGCTCTTCGACCGTCCGGTAGTCCCGCAGGCGACTCCCCCGCACCCACAGGCCGGTGGCATAGGCGATCGGGACGATCGACCCCAAAGAGAGCGCCGAAACCGGGCCAAGCGCGGACGCAACGCCACCGATGATCGTGTCACCGAGGGCCGGGCCGCCGCGCGAAGCCATCTGATAAATCGAGGAAACCCGTCCACGCATCTCGTCCGGAGTTTCCAGCTGCACCGCGGCCTGCCGGATCGTGGTGGCCAGCGCGTCGCACGCCCCGACCAGCAGGCCGGCCAGCAGGGCGAGCAGCAGCCAGCGGGACTGCGCGAGGAAGAGCGTGGCCACGCCGTACCCCGCGGAGCCGGCCAGCAGGATCAGGCCGGTCCGGCCGGGCCGGCCGACCAGATAGACCACCGGCCAGGTGGCCAGCAGGGCGCCCGCGCTGGGAGCGCTCGAGAGCAGGCCGTACGCCGTGGGCCCGGCATGCAGCACGGTGAGCGTCAGCGCGGGCAGGACCACCCGGTAGGCCCCGAACAGGGTCGCCGACAGATCGAGGCTCATCATCATCCAGATGGTCGGACGTTTGGCCACGAAGCGGGCGCCCTCGGCGATGCTGTGCAGCACCGGGAGATGCTTGGACGGCATCAGCCGCGGCACCTTGAGCAGCCCGAGCACGACCGCCAGCACGGCGTAGGTGGCGGCATCGGCCAGGTACATCAGGCCGGGGCCGTGCACCGCGATGAACAACCCGGCCAGCGCCGGCCCGGTCAGCACCGCGATCTCCCGGGACGGGTTGATCAGGGCGAACGCCTGCGCGAGTTGGTTGCGCGGCACCATGGCCGGGATCAGCGCCTGCCGGGCCGGCTGGTCGAACGTGCCGGCCGCGGTGGTCAGCAGCACCGACACCAGCACCTCGGCCACGTTGGCGTGGCCCGCCTCGGTGAGGATGCCCAGGCCGAGGGCGACGACCAGGGCCAGCAGCTGGGTCGCCTGCAGGAGGCGGCGGCGGTCGAGGCGGTCGGCGTACGCCCCGCCGATCGGGCTCAGGACCAGCAGGGACACCGCCTGGGCCAGACCGACCAGGCCGGTCAATGCCGTGGAACGGCTGAGCTCATAGACCTGGAACAGGTTCGCGGCGACCGTCCCGCGGGTGCCGATCTGGGAGAAAACCACACCGAACCAATAGAGATCGAAGTCGCGATGCTTCAGGACGGCCGGAACAGCCATGCACACGCCCCTCTCGATTTTAGAGGCCAAATGGTATTACAGTTTGCCTGCCAGTCAGCGAAAGGCGGAACCCCCGATGCTCAAGCAGGAAGTCAACGAGCTCCTGACCCGGACCGGGCCCGGAACCGAGATGGGTGACCTGTTCCGGCAGTACTGGATCCCGGCGATGCTCGCCGAGGAACTGCCCGAACCCGGCAGCCCCCCGGTGCGGGTCAAGCTGCTCTCCGAGCGTCTGATCGCCTTCCGCGACAGCGCCGGCAACTACGGCCTGATGGACGAGTTCTGCGCCCATCGCGGCGTGTCGCTCTGGTTCGGCAACAACGAGCACGACCCGGGCCAGGCGCCCGGGCTGCGCTGCGCGTACCACGGCTGGAAGTACGACACGACGGGCCAGTGCATCGAGGTGCCGTCGGAGCCGGACAACAGCACGTTCTGCAAGAAGGTCAAGCTCACGTCGTACCCGCTGGTCAAGGTCGGCGACATCCTCTGGACGTACATGGGCGACCCGGAGAAGCAGCCGCCCCTGCCGGAGTACGAGTTCTGCACGGTCCCGTCCGAGCAGAGCTACACCTCCAAGCGCTGGCAGGAGTGCAACTGGCTGCAGGCGCTGGAGGGCGGCATCGACTCCAGCCATGTCTCCTGGCTGCACAACGCCGGCCTGAAGAACGACCCGCTGTTCAAGGGGTCGAAGGGCAACGAGTACAACCTCAACGACATGCGGCCGTTCTTCGAGGTCGTCGAGTCGGACGGCGGCCTGCTCGTCGGCGTGCGCCGCAACGCGGAAGAGGGCCACTACTACTGGCGCATCACGCCGTGGGTCATGCCGGCCTTCACGATGGTGCCGCCCCGCGCCGACCACCCGGTGCACGGCCACTTCTGGGTGCCGATCGACGACGAGAACTGCTGGGTCTTCACCTTCGACTACCTGCCGGTGCGCGCGCTCACCGAGTCCGAGGTCGCCAACATGAAGGCCGGCCACGGCGTGCACAACGAGTACGAGCCCGGCGGCACCTACCGCCCGTTGCAGAACAAGGACAACGACTATCTGATGGACCGCGACGCCCAGCGGCGCGGCGAGACGTTCTCCGGCATCCGGGGCATCGCGATGCAGGACGCCTCCCTGCAGGAGAGCATGGGCCCGATCGTGGACCGCTCCAAGGAACGGCTCGTCTCGGCCGACAGCGGCATCATCAAGGCCCGCCGCAAGCTGGTCACCGCCGCGACCGAGCTGCGCGAGAAGGGCATCACCCCGCCGGGCGTCGACCCGGCCCACCACCGGGTGCGCTCGGTCGCCACGGTGCTGCCCCAGGACGAGTCGTTCGTCGAGGCCTGCCGGGAAGACCTGGTAGCCACGCCCGGCGTCCGCCAGACGACGGTGTGAGGACATGACAGTCACTACTTCCACCCATCTGCCGCCGACCCTGCTCAACAGCTGCGCCTGGGCGGCGACCGCCCGCGAGGCGGCCTACCGGATCGACAAGCCGCCGGCCTACGTACGCACCAGCCGAGTGTTCGCCCTCGACCCGGGCGCCGCCGGCGTGGTCCGCGACGTGGCCGCCCTGCCGTGGCACGACACCCGCTTCATCACCTCGTTCGACGCCGGCACGCTCGACGACGAACTGCGGGACGCCGACTTCGCCATGATGATCGCGACCGCCGACGACGGAGCCGCCGCGGCGTACTCGATCGGGCACGCCTGCTGGGAACGCGGCATCACGACCGCCGGCATCGTGCTCGACCTGGGCGGGCTCGGCCCGCGCCAGGGCGCCACCGAGGCGGTCAACGCCCTGCGCCCGCACGCCCGGGTTCTGCTGGTCACGCGGGACCGGCAGGACATCGTCGAGATCCTCGGCGAGGTGGGAGCCTGATGCCGACGCTGCCCGAACTGGTCGCCCGCAAGAAGACCGGCGAGAAGATCGTCGGCGTGGTCGCCTGGGACTACCAGATGGCCCGCATCGCCGACCGCGCCGGCGCCGACCTCCTCGTCGTCGGCGACTCGGTCGGGGTCAACCTGTGGGGCCACGCCAACCCGTTCGAGGTCACCCTCGACGAGATGATCGTGGTCGCCAAGGCCGTCCGGCGAGGCGCCCAGTCCGCGCTGGTGTGCTGCGACTTTCCCTACGGGCCGCTGCAGCAGGGGCCTTCCGCGGCCGTCGCGGCGGCGATCCGGATCGTCAAGGAGACCGGGGCCGACCTGGTCAAGCTCGACGGCGCGGGCGACCACCTGGAGGGGGTCGAGGCGGTGCGACGGGCCGGCGTGCCGGTCTTCGCGCAGATGGGCGTGACCCCGCAGCTCGCGTTGCGCTACGGCGTCGACTACGCCGCCCTCGCCAAGGCCGGCGCCCAGGTGCCTGATTCGCTGGCCGGCGAGCTGGTGGCGGAGGCCAAGCGACTCGAGGCGGCCGGCGCGTCGATGATCGACTTCACCAACTCCGGCCCGGTGGTCGGCCGCCTGGTCACCGAGGCGGTCTCGATCCCGGTGCTGGGCGGCTTCGGCGGCGGGCCGTGGCTCGACGGCCGGGTGCGGATGGCCCACGCGGCCATCGGCTATGCCGCGAGCGGCCTCGACACGCCTCCCGACACGTACGCCCAGGTGGCGCGAGTGGCGCACTCAGCCCTCACCGCCTATGCCGAGGACGTGCGCGCGGGCCGCCAGATCAAGGGGGGAATCCGCGTTGCCGACAGCGGTCATTGACGGCATCAGCACGCGCTACGAGGTCACGGGCGACGGGCCGCCGCTGCTGATGTACTCCCCCGGCGGCTTCGACTCGCGCCTGGAGAACTGGTCGTCGCTCGGCGTCTACGCCCGCCTCGGCCTGCTCCCCCAACTGTCCGGCCGTTATACCTGCATCACCTTCGACCGCCGCGAATCGGGGCTGTCCGGCGGGCGCCTCGAGCGCATCGGCTGGGCCTCCTACGTCGCGCAGGGCCGGGGCCTCCTCGACCACCTGGGCTTCGACCGCGCCTTCCTGATGGGCGGCTGCGTCGGCTGCTCGTCGGTGCTCGCCCTCGCCGTGGCCGACCCCTCGCTGGCCCGCGGCATGGTGCTCTTCTCCCCGGCCGGCGGCCCGCGCTACCGGATGGCCCAGCATTCGCGCTTCTCCGACCATCTGGCCTTCGTCCGGGCCAATGGACTGGCCGCGGTCGTCGAGCTGGCCCGCACGACCACGCTCGGCTTCACCAAAGATCCGCGGCTCGGGCCCTGGGTCCCGGCTCTCCGCACGGATCCGGCGTTTGCCGACGCTTACGCGTCGTTCGACCTTTCCCGGTACGCCGTGCTGGTGACCGGCATGTCGCGGCTGCTCTACGACCGCGACACGGTGCCCGGCGCCGAGCCCGAGGACCTGATGAGCCTCGACGTGCCGGCCCTGATCGTGCCCGGCCAGGACGCCTCCCACGCGCCGTCGGCCGCCCGCTACCTGCAGGAGTGCCTGCCGGACGCCGGCTACTGGGACGTGCCGGTGGCCTCGCAGACCGCCGACAACGCGCCCGCGCGCGTGCTGGAGTTCCTCGACGCCCACTAGCGGCGCGGCCGCGCCCTCCCTAGGTGCGTATCAAAGTCATAGCCACTCGTTGATCGCGGCGATGGTTACGGTGGCTTCGTAGCGGACGGCGAGTTTCTCGTATCGGGTGGCGACGGCGCGGTTGCGTTTGAGCCGGTTGATGCCGCACTCGACCGCATGCCGCTGCTTGTAGATCTCGGGGTCGAAGGCGGGTGGTCGGCCGCCCTTCAAGCCGAGCTTGCGCCGGTTGGCGTCCTGGTCGGCTTTGCTCGGGATGGTCGCTCTGATCCCACGACGGCGCAGATAGCGGCGGTTGCCGCGCGAGGTGTAAGCCTTGTCGGCCAGGACCCCCTCCGGCCGCACCCGCGGCCGGCCGCAGAGCCGTGGAACGCGGATGCCCTGCAGGACCGGGATGAACTGAGGGCTGTCGCCGCGCCGCCCGGCGGTCAGCACGATCGACAACGGCTTCTGGCCTTGCTCGCAGCCCAGGTGCAGTTTCGTGGTCAACCCGCCCCGCGAGCGGCCCAGGGCATGGTCGGCCGGCTCGCTCGTCACACCGCCCGGCGGTTCGGCCTGAAGATCCCCCTTTTACGCGCACCGGCGGCATGCTGATGCGCTCGCGCTGTCGTCGAGTCGACCGATACGTCCCACACGATCCGGCCAGCCGGATCGGCAATGGCCTGCAACGCGGTCAGGATCCGCGTCCACGTGCCGTCGCCCTGCCACCGCCGAAACAGCGCATACGCCGCGGCCCACGACCCATACCCCTTCAGGAACGTCACGCCAGGGCGCTCCCACCCTGATCCGCCACCGGATCCCATCGATCAGCTGCCGTTTCGTCCAGGTCGGCGGACGACCCGACCGACGCCCGGCGGGCAGCAACGGCTCCAACGCCGCCCACTCCGAGTCGGTCAGATCATGCCACCCCCTCACCGCTAGGGTGGTCACGAGGGTCTCCGGTGGTCTCCGGTTTTGCTTGGTCGCTAAGCCATCTACCGGACACCTCGCTATTTATCGATCACCGCCACGCCGTGAACACCAACCGGCACGACCGACTTCGATACAGGCCCTAGGCCGGATTGTGGCCGAACACGAACCACGCGATCAGAAAGACGAGGCTGACCGCCGCGGAGATCACCGGCATGATGCGGACGACTTTGCCGGGCGGCGCCGGCTCTTCCTCCCCCTGCACCTGCATGCCGTAGTGCAAGGCCGTGCCCACCGCGGCGGCCAGGACACTGAAGCCGGTGAACGTCCGGGCGAAGTCGACCTCGCTGTGCGCGCCGATCCGGGTGGTGAACATCGCGACGACAACCACCGCGTACAGCGCGCCGAGCCCGACCTGAGCCCACCGGGGCAGCAAGCGGAGCGTCTGCCACACCAGACCCTGGCTGACCCGGCCCAGCATGTTGCCGTTGAGGCGGTAGAGCGCAGAGCCGAGCGTCAGGAACGCCACCCCGAACGCCGACGTCATGAACCCCTCCGGGGCCCCCGCGGCCGAACCGAGCATCACGGCCAGCACGCCGACATCGAACACCAGCCCGCAGACCGACAGCGGCAGCACCCATCTGCTCACGGCCGCACTCTACGATCGACATCCCCCATCCCGCTGTCCCGCCTCGACCGGGCTCCATCCCGGACGGACACGGCTCACGCGGCGACAGGCACGGTGTCGTTCTCAGAGACCGCGAGGCCTCGCGTGCGGATGACGCCCCACCCCACCAGTGCGCCCGCCACTGCGGTGAGGGTGAGGCCGGCGACCGTGACCGCGGTCCGGAAATCGGCGGTCTGGGACGCGGTCCAGTGCTCGGTCGCCAGGTCACCCGCGAACAGCGTCGCGAGGATCGTGCCGGCGACCGCGATGGCGGCGCCGGCGGTGACCTCGGTGACGGTGTCGGTGAGGGCCACGCCGATCGTGGTGCGGTTGCGGGGCAGGCCGCGGAGCACGTTGACCGCGGCGACCACGCCCACGACCCGCATCCCGGCCGCGACCAGCACCAGCGCGATCGCGACGAAGACATAGCCGAACCGGCCCAGCAGGCCGTAGACGGCCAGCCCGGCCACGACCGACGCCGCGCTGAGCCAGGCCGCCCGGGCCAGGCCGGCCCGCTGGACGAACGGGTTGACGAACGCCCCGCCCGCGACCAGCACGACGACCTGGGGCAGCATCCCGATCGCGGCGCGGGCCGGCGTCCAGCCCCAGTCGAGCTGAAGCTGCAGCGTCACCAGGTAGCCGAGGCCGGCGGTCGCCAGAGCGGCGGCCGCCTTGCAGGCCAGGCCGCTGGAGACGAGCGGCCGCGCGACGAGCTTCAGGTCGAGCAGCGGATGGCGGGCCGAGCGCTCGCGGAGGAGGAAGAGGATCCCGGCCCCGGCGGCGGCGCCCACGGCGGCCCAGGGCGCCGGTTCGGCGCCGCCCTGATCCACGAACAGCGTGGGTGCGACCAGGGCGAACACGATGGTCGCCGTGCCGAGCAGGGCTCCGGGGACGTCGATCGGGTCGCGGTGCAGGTCGGCCGGTTCGTCCGCGGCGATCCCGCGCCGGATTCCGGCGATCGCGAGCGCCGCGATCGGCACGTTGACCAGCAGCAGGACCTGCCAGGGAGCGATCGCCAGCACGAAGCCGCCCGCGGTCGGGCCGATCGCCAGCCCGACCAGTCCGACGGTCGAGATCAGGGTGGTCGCGCGGACCCGCAGCCCGTCGTCGTCGAACAGCCGGAAGGCCAGGGCCATCGACCCGGGCGTGGTCATCGCGGCCGCGACGCCGGTCACGACCCGGACCGCGATCAGCTGCTCGGCGGTGGTCACGAACGCGGTGGCCAGGCTGGCGAGACCGAGCAGCGTCAGGCCGGTGAGCATGATCCGCCGGCGCCCGTAGCGGTCGGCGATCGCGCCGAAGGCGAGCATCAGCCCTCCGAAGACCACCGCGTAGGCGCCGGTCACCCACTGCAGGGCGAGGGTCGAGGCGTGCAGGTCGCGCCCGATGGTCGGCAGCGCCACGTTGAGGATCGAGTTGTCGAGCATCTCGAACAGGAAGACCGCCGACAGCCCGGTCAGCGCGACCCAGGCCGTACGCAGTTCCGTTGGCTTGTTCATGCCCTCACCGTAGAGCACTGCTCGTATTAATACGAGCGGCGATCGTATGACACAGAACACCGCTCGTTTTCGGCTAGACTCGCCCCATGTCACCCACCCCGCAGCAACGACGCGACGCGCGGCACCAACTCGGCGCCTCGTCGAGCACGCCCTCCGGCCGCCGTGGGCCGTCGCGCGGGAGCAAGAAGCCGATCACAGTCGACGCCATCGTCGGCACCGCGTTCGGCATCGTCGAGACCGAGGGATACGAGGCCCTGACCATGCGGCGGGTCGCCACCGCGCTGGAGACGGGGTCGTCGTCGCTCTACGCCCACGTGGTCAACAAGGAAGACCTCGACGAGCTGCTGATCGGCCGCCTCTGCTCCGAGATCGTCCTGCCCACGCCCGACCCGGCCGCGTGGCAGCAGCAGATCATGAGCGTCTGCGCCCAGCTGCGCGACCAATATCTGCGCTATCCGGGCATCTCCCAGGCCGCGTTCGCCGCCGCCCCGTCCAACCTCGAAACGCTCCGCGTCAGCGAGGGCATGCTGGCCATCCTGCTCGCCGGCGGCGTCGAGCCGCAGACCGCCGCGTGGGCGATCGACTCGCTGACGCTCTACGTCAACGCGTACAGCCTGGAGTTCTCCCGGGCGACCAAGGGCGGCCGCGACTGGGTCGTCAGCCGCGACGAGATGCTGGGCCGGTTCGCCGCCCTGCCCGACACGTTCCCCCACACCAAGCGCTACGCCGCCGAACTCACCGCCGGCACGGTGCACGACCGGTTCGACTTCACCCTCCACCTGATGATCGGCGGGCTCCGATGACCGAGGACACCTGGGCCGGCCTGGCGCACCGGTTCGCCGACGAGGCTTACGCCTCGGTCAAGGGCTACGTACGCACGTACGTCATGCACCACCACCTGCTCGCCCACCTGCCGAAGCCCCCGGCCACGATCCTCGACGTGGGCGGCGGCGCCGGCCACCAGTCGTTCCCGCTGGCCTCGCTCGGCTACGAGGTGACGCTGCTCGACTCGTCGCCGGCCATGCTCGACAAGGCCCGCGAGCGTCTCCCCGACTCGGCCCGGCCACGGGTCACCTTCGTGCCGGGAGACGGCGAGCACGCCGCCGAAGCGGTCGACGGCCGGCTCTTCGACGCCGTGCTGTGCCACGGCGTGCTCGGCTACCTCGACGACCCGGAGCCGATGGTTTCGCAGCTCTGCCAGTGCGCCGCCCCGGGCGGAATCGTCTCGGTCATGACCGGGAACGCCCACGCGTCGGCCGTCCGACCGGCGCTGGAACAGCGCTGGGACGACGCCCTGGCCTCGTTCGACGCGCGCACCGAGATCGGTGTCCTCGGCGTACCGGGCCGAGCCGACACCGTCGACGAGCTCAGCGACCTCATCCGCACCCACGGCGTCGAGCCGGAGGCCTGGTACGGGGTCTGGCTGTTCGTCGACTGGCTGGAGTTCAGCGGCGCCGCTCCCGACCGGGCCGACGCCGGGAAGATCGCCGCCGCCGAGCTGGAGGCCAGCCGCCGCGACCCGTACCGCCAGATCAGCCGGGTCTTCCACCTGGTGGGCCACAAGGGTCAGCCGGCATAGCGGCCACCCCGGTGGGTATGTGGCGGCCATGTCTTCGCGGATAGTGGTCGTGACCGGGGCGTCGAGCGGCATCGGCCGCGCGGCGGCGCTGGCGTTCGCCGCCCGGGGCGACCACCTGGTGCTGGCCGCCCGTGACCGCGCCGGTCTCGAGGCGGTCGCGGCCCGCACCGGCGCCGACCCGCTCATCGTCGTGACCGACGTGACCCGCGCCGAGGCGGTCGAAGCGCTGGCCGCCGCGGCCCTGCGCCGGCACGGCCGGATCGACGTCTGGGTCGACACGGCGGCCGTCATGGCGTATGGGAAGTTCGAAGACCTCCCAGCGGAGGTCTTCGATCGCGTCGTGACCACCGATCTGCTGGGTTCCGCCCACGTGGCCCGGTCCGCCCTGAAGGTCTTCCGCCGCCAGGGCCGGGGAACGTTGATCATGGGAAGCTCCCTGCTGGCCCACGTCACGGCCCCCTACATGTCGGCCTATGTGACCGCGAAGTGGGGCCTGCGCGGCCTCCTCCGCACACTGCGCCAGGAGACCCGCGACCTGCCGGAGGTCCACATCTGCCAGGTGACCCCCGGCAGCGTGGACACCTCCATCTACACCAGCGCCGCCAACTACGCCGGCTTCGTCGGCCGGCCGCCCCCGCCGGTCGACTCCCCCGAACGCGTGGCCGGCGCCGTCCTCGCCCTGGCCGACCACCCCCGCACCGAAGTCACCGTCGGCGCCGCCAACAAGGTCATCCAGCTGGGCTTCACCGCGCTCCCGCCGGTCTACGACGCCCTCGTGACACCCCTCATGCGCGCCTTCGGCCTCTCCCGCCAGGCGACGACCCCGCACAACGGCAACATCTTCGCCTCCCGCCCCCGGACCGACGGCGGCCCGGTCCGCTGGAACCGCACCCAGGTCGCCACCGCCGCCCTCACCACCGCCACCGCGGCCGCCCTGCTGGGCCGGGCCGCCCTACGCGGCCTGGCCACCGCCCGGCGGCGCGGCTAACACTTGGCGCCCGAGTAGGGGACGTCGCCGAGATCGGGGAACCCCGGCAGATCGACGTCGTCGGAGCGGCCCCCCTGCGCGAACTCGACGGTGAACAGCACCGGAAGCGGCGCCGGACAGGCGACCAGCACGTCAAAGGTCATCGTCAGCCAGGTCGTGCCCCCGGCGGCCAGCAGATAGTTGCCCCCGCTGCCCGCCGCCGGCAACTGGCCGCAGCTCCCCCACGTCGCCGCCGCCGGCCGCAGCCCCTGCAGCGGGAGAATCGCCTGCAGCTGACGCAGGCTCACGGTGGCGGCCGACCGGTTGACGACTTCGACCCCCAGCTGCAGCCGGTCCTTCAGCTGACCCGAGCACCGCTTCCCGGTCCCGACAATCGGCGGCTCAACGGCCGCGGCAACCGACGCCGTCACCGCCGGCGCGGCCGCACCGGCCCGATGGCGACCGCCCACCCAGTAACCCGTCACGCCGGCCACGACGACCAGGACGAGAACCCACCCGGCCGCGATCCGCCCCGGCAGACGGGCGACCCCCTCCGGCCCCGACTCGATGACGTCCACACCACCATCACCGCGCCCGACCTCGATCGGGGGGTTCCCGGACCCGCCATCCCGAGGCGTCATAGACCGATCCTAAGCCGCCCGGCACACCCCCACTCGACCCACCGACCGCCGGTGACCGATACCGATGCCACCGATGCCGATTTGGCAGTCGATCATCGTCGGCTTACCGGATCGGATTGACCGGGCCTCCGAAGGTGTGGCTGGGCGCTCTCGGGCCCCTCCGGCGCATCAGCGCCGCACGCCGCCTACTCGGCCGGATCTCCCGTTTCGCGCGCAGGGCAGCTGGCTGCCGCGGTCGGCCGGCGGCTACCGGCTGAGCACCGGCCCGGAGTCGCTGGATCTGCTCGAGTTCCACCGGCTCGCGGCGGCCGGTGACCGGGCGGGACGGCACTGCGCCTGTGGCCTGGTCCCTGCGCCGCCGGCCTCGACCCGCGGGCGGAGTTCGCGGCCGAATTCTCGGCGCTGGAACGCGAACGGATCGCCCGGCTGATCCCCTACAGCGACAGCGAGTTCGCGAAGACCTGCCGCCACCGGGCGCAGGTGACATCTCAGGAAGGCGGACCCCGGCGCGGGCAGACACCCTCAACCCGGGCCAGGATCCAGGCAGGACTTCTTGGCGCCTTGTCAGCCAACACGTCTTCTGCAGCAGTGCGAAGAACGCCCTCACAGGCAAGAAAGTCACCGAACGCGACATTCCCCCCGCCCCAAAACATGTCCCTCGAACAGAGCGCGCAAAGATCTGTCCCCACCCCGCCGGAAGCCCACCCACCCGAACCCCCCACGCAGAGGGACAACCGCAACCGGCACGGTCTCTGCCCGCAAGACCCACCACCCAGGGCCGCCCGGGTGAGAAACAAGATGTCCCGCGACCAGAAGCGCGGCAGCCAGACCACAAACCCGTCAGGTGACCGCAAGAGCCCAGCCGGCACCCAGATCCGCGAAACCAAAGACGCAGCCGGCGGTGAAACCCCGCGAGTGAGCCGGGAGATGGGCCCAAGATCGAACTAGATGCTTTACCTCGACCTTGGGCC